>JAZGEW010000129.1:0-2441 GCA_036478875.1 Promethearchaeia archaeon
CATTCATCTCGAGTTTAATTTTTAGTCTTTTATAATCTGGAAATTGGCGTTCAAATGCATTCCTCATCCCTGAGCCTTTTTCTCGCCAAACAAAAGGGAATTTAACGAGATCTGCAAAATTAACTAATCCTTTTGTATTTTCAAGTAATTTATGATTAGGAGAACAGATAAATTTAAGTTGATCTTCTCCAATTTTAATGGAATCAAAATTATCTTTATTAAAATTTATAAAACTACCTATACCAGCAAAATCTGCTAAGTTTTTAACGATATTTTCTATAGATTTTAGAGAATTATTAATTTTGACTTTAAAATTTACATTTGGATTTTTATCTCGAAATTCCGCAATATTTCTAGGTAGGATATGAGATCCCGGAGTTGTTGATGCGGATATGATTATGTCTTCAACTCTAGTATTGCTATATTTTAATAATTCGTCTACACACGCATCGTATAAATTTGTTATTTTTTGTGCGTAATCTAAAAAAATCTTTCCAGCCCTGGTTATTTCAAACTTCTTTGTGCTTCTATTTATCAATATAACATCAAAAATAGACTCTAATTGAGATATTTGATGAGATAATGTACTTTGAGAAATGGGAATATCACGCGCTAATTCCGAGAAGCTTTTATAATTCGCTAATTTGACAAAATTTCTTAGATTTTCTATATTCATTTTTATACTCTAGAAATATCAAGTATTTCCAATTAAATATTACTTTACGAATAATAAATAATTTATCGAAACAATAAATAAATTAATACGAAAAAATTAATAAATACTTTTTAATTTCAATGTTATAACTAATCGTTTTAAATTAATTAAAAATTTGACTCAACATGACCGATAAGATAAAAACTTTTACAATTGTAATTGGTAATGGTGCGTATACTTCCGAAAGACCCTATACAATGCTAAGGTTCGCATTTACATCGTTATTAGAAGGGCATAAAATAAATATCTTTTTAGTAGAAGATGGAGTTTTTGTAGGAAAAAAAAATCAAAATCCCTCATCCTACGACAACCTTGAAAAGTGGTTTAAAGATGTTATAGAAGAAGGTGGAGTAGTTAAAGCTTGTGGCGTATGCACTAAAGCACGAGGAGTTGCTGCTGAGGAATTAATTCCAGGCATTGAAATAACCACAATGAACGGCTTCGTTAACATGTGCGTAGAAGCCGATAATGTATTATTTAGTTAAATGCAAGGTTGGTGGCATATTATAAGTAAAACTTACAGGTTGAATTTGAATGAATTAGTATGTCCATTACCAGTGGCAAGAACAAAAAGAAAATTAAGCGAAATGGAATCAGGAGACAACCTAGAAGCAGTCGGTGATTTTGGAGAATCAGGGGAGAATATCAAAAGGTATGTCGAAAAGCATGGAGATTCTGTAATAGAGTTTAAAATTGAAGGCGAAGATTATTACATTAAAATAAAAAAAGCCTAATTCATCTTATTCTATTTTTAATTTTTTACTTAACTAAGATTTGATTATTTTTTAAACATTTATAGAACGAAAGAGCTTTTGTATGAGTTAATTACTAAATAGGTCAATAATATGAAAAAGAATCTCAGTCAACTAAAATAAATATCATTTTAATTTTAAAATAAAACAGTAATAGACTGGACTTTATTTTGATAGAGAAAAAGGATCTAAACATTGGAGAGAGTGTTTTTTTTCCAATTAGGAGAAAAAAGGTTAAAGGGAATGTCGTTAGAAAGAATAAGATGACAGTAACTGTTATAAATACTACAAATTCTCGAGTATATCGTGTCCCTTACTCGTTATTGTTTAAAGATATTACCTTCTCGCGATTTCCTCTCAGATTCGAAAATTCGGTGTTACTAACTGAGAAAGAACTCAATAATTTAGCTGATGAATTAAAAAAAGAATATCGACATATATTTGATACTTTTAATTCTGAACAAGTAAAATTGCTTGAATCTGCCAAGATTAAATGGAGTAAAAGAACTACTTACCGAAGGGGCGGATATTATCTTAAAAGTAAAAACGGCCATTTAAAAAATGAAATTACCATTTCAAGTAGCTTTAAAAATACTCCTAAGGAGGTTGTCAAACTAGTTCTTTTCCATGAACTATTACATATTAAATATTTCAATCATTCGAAAGACTTTCGATCTCTTGAACAAAGTTTTTCTAATTTTAATAAAGTTAATGAAGTTATGGGGAATATTCTTGCAGAGTTTAGGATAAGAAGTATGAAAAATGAATAAAAAAAGTTAAAAAACAATTAATGTTTAATTCTTGCTGAAACCCAGTCGTAATAGCCTTTATCCTCCATTACCTTCGGAATCTCTGCAAAAAACTGACCAGTGATTTCTTTAACGTGTTTAGCGGCAATAGGATGGAACATCATAGCCAGATCCAAGCCTACAAGAGTTAAACTTAAAGCGTTAATAATTTCCCAAATTGGACCT
>JAZGEW010000130.1:0-3185 GCA_036478875.1 Promethearchaeia archaeon
CTTAGATGCTAAACGGTCTTCCCACTCCTCATCACAATTTAGACACCCATAGCCGTTGAAGCCTTTTTTAAAATTGATGTTTCCCCCATAAACCCGGATATCTTTTCCTTCTATAAGGGCTTGAGTAACTTTTTTATGAGCTTTTTCTAAAATTCTTGAAAAAGTAGGTTGCGATACATTCATGTTATCTGCAGATTTTTTTTGATCCAGAGAAATGTAGTGTTTTAGGCGCATTGCTTCAAATTCTGCTAAAGTAAGACCAATATTATCTTCTATAATTGGGTCTTCTACCTCAGATGGAAAATATGTGTTATTGGGAGGACTTTTAACGTACCTCTTACTCGTTTGACGACCCATTTCTTCAATACACTTTTATTTTTATTTATAAATGATTATTCGCAATTATTATAAATAATAATAAAATTGATCTTAGTTTTTAAGTATTTGGTTATATAATATAAAACCTAGCAGTTTACATTAATGTAAGAATAGTAAAGAAAATTTTATTTTATGCGTGTTAACTTATCTTTTTTCATAATTTCTTTTCATAATATTTATAACTTTGTTTGTATGAATTATTACTAATTTTTATTCACTGAAAATCTCGTGGTGTTTTAATTTAAAATAAAATATGCTGATAGAATAAACAAACTGCCTGTATACATCTTCGCTGAAATCGAACAAATAATAAATAAGAAGAAAATGGAAGGAATTGACTTAATTCCATTAGGTATAGGCGATCCGGATTTAACAACTCCCGATTTGATTATAGACGAGATGATTAAACAAGTAAAATATCCAGAAAATCAAAATTACCCATCAAGCATGGGTGAACAAGACTTCAGAGAAGCAGTCCAAAGGTGGTATAAAGTAAGATTTAACTTAGATTTCGATGCAAACGATGAAGTAACTAATTTAATTGGTGGGAAAGAAGGCGTAGCTAACATCGCTAGAGTATTTGTTAACCCGGGAGATATTGTGTTATGTCCGAATCCAGGATATCCAGTTTATGAAAATGGTGCTACGAAACTTTGTGATGGAAAACCTCATCTAACTCCGTTATTAGAAGAAAATAATTTTTTACCGGATTTTGATGCCATTGACATAGAGATCCTTAAAAAAACTAAATTAATGTATTTAAATTATCCTAACAACCCTACTGGAGCAATAGCACCTAAAGAATTCCTTAAAAAGGCAGTAGATTACGCAGAAGATTATCAATTCCTCATTGTCTACGATAATCCTTATTCAGAGTTCACATATGAAGATTATATAGCGCCATCGCTTTTAGAAATAGATCAGAATCATGTTGAAATTAATAGTGCGTCAAAAATGTTTTGTATGACCGGATTTAGGTGTGGTTGGGCAGTTGGGCATAGAGATATTATTAAAGGTATAAGAAATGTTAAGTCTCATATTGACTCTGGTTGTCCGAGGTTCATCCAAAAAGCAGTGGTTAAAGGTTTAAATGAATATGTATCAAAAGAAAAACCAAAAATCGTAAAAGAAACTATTAAAACATATGAAATAAGGCGAGATGTGTTAATACGGGGGTTAAATAATATCGGATGGGAAACAAAGAAACCAAAAGCAACTTTTTTCGTCTGGACTCACATACCAGAAGGGGAAACTGATAGTCTGGATTTTGTGAAAAAATTAATAGATGAAGGAGTAATCCTCACACCGGGTATTGGTTTTGGCAAATTTGGAGAAGGATATGTGAGATTTGCTTTAACTCAACCAGTAGATAAAATAAGAGAAGCTTTAGAAAGAATAGAAAGAATTCTTAATTAGATTACTATTATTTTAGCCTATTTCTTAATAAATATTTTTTTTTACCAATAAAATTCTTTATTAATTTCCTCTTCAATTTCAATTTCTCCTGGAATCCAGTTTGTATAATCTAGATATTTCCAAAAGGTACTTTCATCAGTGTGTTTGTTTTCTCCCTTTATAGGAATCATATTACCTTCTAAGGCAATCTGACTTTCAATTTTATCAAGAACTTCTTTTTCCATTTTTTCACCTCCAATTTTATTTTAATTCTTCTGAGGTGCCGGAATCCTTTATGATCTCAATTTAATTATATTTAATTTCTTTGATGAGAGAGCGAATCCAAGAAAAAATTAAAAAGAAGATCGAAAGGGATCGGCTCTCATCTATAATAATAATAATACTACTACTACTGCCACACCTAATGAAAGGCTTGTAACTCTTACAAATGAATATTTAGTAGTATTATTTAAGATCATTAGAATAAATAAAAAAGTGAGGCTATTTAAATGTTTCACTTTTTATACAACTTTTATAAAAATCATTTAAATATAATGAATTTAACAACACGATTTTTAACCTCATCTAAAACTGAATATAGATCAAATTAATTAACTTAAAAATTGTAAAAATATAGATTTTCCAAAATCTTAGCCTTAACAGCCAACAAATAGTAGATAAGAATAAATAGAAAAAAAATAGAACTTATTTTGATAGTTTTTGATATTTTTGTCTCAGATAAGCTATTTTTTTCTGGTCTTCACTTTCAATTTTCCCAGGATAGGCATCTAAGATATCAAACGACATCATAACAGGCGCAATATCAGAACTCCAATCTTTATAATACTCCAATATGGGATCAGATTCTATTTTTTCTGCCAATTCATTTTTCACCTCCATTTTTTAATCTTAATTTTTGCGTCAAGAATTGAACCCTTATCCCACTTTTTCTTAAAAATCGATAGACATTATGCGTAGAGAATAAATCCAAACAATTAAAAAGAAAAAGAGAAGGAAAAAGGATTTATTCTCTTCATAATACTGTAACTAATGGAATATTGGCGCTCTTGCAGCCAACCCATGAACCAGTATTATGTCGCGAAAAATTCATTATTAAAAATATAGAAAGAATACACACTAATAAATATTGTGGGTATTTTTTCCCATGTGTTTTAATATTATAAGTATATTTAGCCAAAGTTGTAAAGAAAGCTGTTTAATAACCTATTAAATTAATTATACTTTTTATTAAACAATGTTGATGTAACATAATCATCTAAATAACCTCAAATTAAGGATAATGGATAAAAAAATCGTTATTATTGGGGCTGGCAGCACCTTTTTTGGGCCATTTACTTTGTTAGATCTTTACCAGAGCAATTACTTACAAGGTTCAACAATAGTTCTACACG
>JAZGEW010000131.1:0-4451 GCA_036478875.1 Promethearchaeia archaeon
TCAAGAGCTTTTTCTTCCTCTAAATTAACTATAGAATCTACAATTTCTTTGAAAAATTCATCAGACATTTAACTCTCTCCTCAATTTTTTTGAATAATTAAATCTAATTTGATATTAAAAATTAATATATTATTTAATTACGAATATTTTTAATTTCCATTCATTTTTAATTTTCTTTTATCAAATATAAATCTTTAGTCTCTTTTCTTTTAAATCTAATACTCTCTTTCACTATTATTAGAATGAAGCTGACAGAGCAGATTCAATTAATGAACACTCCACAATTATCTTATCTATGTCATTTATCCAAAAATCTCTATAATCTTGCCAATTATTATGTGAGACAAGAATATTTTTATTTAGGAAATTGGTTGAGATATTACGATTTATGGTATATGTTAAAAGAGAAAGAACTATATAAAAAACTCCCCTCACAAACTGCTCAGCAAACTTTAAAACTCGTGGATAAGAATTGGAAATCATTTTTCCAATCTCTTAAAACCTTTAAAAAGTATCCAAAGAACTATTTAGGGCCTCCAAAACCGCCACATTATAAAAAGAAAGATGGCGAGTGTATAATTATTTTCACAAATCAACAATGCAGGATCAAAGGAGGGTTTCTTTCTTTCCCGAAAAAAACTCAATTAAACCCTATTAAAACACGTATTAAAAGTAAATTATACCATGTCAGAATTATTCCAAAAGGATTATATTATATCTTAGAAATTATTTATCAAAAGGAAGTAAACAATTTAAATTTGGATAAAGAGAGAGTTATTGGGATTGATTTAGGATTGAACAATATCATAACTATAGTAAATAATGCTGGGTTACAACCCGCTATTATCAAAGGTGGTATTGTTAAATCTATCAATCAATTCTATAATAAACAACTTGCCAAATATAGAAGCATAAAGGATAAGCAAGGGATTAGTTCTGAAACAAAAAAAATGCAACAGCTAACACGTAAAAGAAACAATAAAATAAACAATATCTTCCATAAAATTTCGAGATCGTTGATTAATTACTGCATTAAGCACGATATTGGAACGATAGTTATCGGTTATAATAAAACTTGGAAAAATAAGATAACAATAGGGAAGCGTAATAACCAGAACTTTGTCCAAATTCCTTTTTCCAAATTAGTGTCTCAAATTAAATACAAATCAGAGTTAGTCGAGATTGATATTATTTTAGAGCTAGAATCTTTCACTTCGAAATGTAGTTTCTTAGATAACGAATCTATAAAAAAGCATAAAAGATATCAAGGAAAGCGTATTTGCAGGGGTTTATATCAAAGTCATAGAGGGTCTATTATCAATGCGGATGTAAACGGAGCATATAATATCCTTAAAAAAGCAATCCCAAAAGCCATATCGGCAGATGGGATAGAGGGTGTAGGGTTACACCCATATTCTATTGCGATTTCACAGCTGTAATAAGATATAGAATAGAATTTTACTTTCATGAAGGGAAATTAAAAATAACCTTTAATTACATACAAGAAATAAAAAAACATTATTCTTAAGGCTTCTTTTGTGTTTAGTTCATATTGATGAAAAATTTTATGTACAAATTAAATAAAATTAAGTTGGTAAAAAACAAAGAATTTTGCAAAGAAGAAATATATTGAATCTGCTCTAAAGCACTGCAATTGCATCAATTTCTATTAACATTCCACTTACCGGAAAATTTGAGACTTCTACGGTAGATCTTGAAGGAAATTTCTCAGTTACACCATTTTCCTCAAAAAATGTTTTATATATTTTATTCATTTTACCGAAATCATTGATATTCTTCAGAAAAACAGTTATTTTTACAATATTCGAAACTTTTGTTCCAGCAGCCTCCACAATTTTTTTAATATTTTCAAGGGCTGTCTGTGTTTGTTCTTTTATTTCTGTTGTACCTCGAGAGGGGCTTTGACCTGAAACGAAAAGTAAATTTCCTGCTTTCACTCCAGGGCTATAAGGACCTGCTACAGTAGCGCCTTCGGGACTCACTTTTTCTAAATCAACCATAATAAAATTAATACCTTAAATTTTAATAATTTTTCCCTCTTGCTAAAATATCCCACCTTCCAATGATTTCACCATCTTTTATAACAGTAAAAAAATCATATAAATTTACTGTTGTACATATATGAGTAGGGTTAATTTCAATCTTTTGTCCTATCTTAAAATTTGTATTTGGGGTACTTCTGAAAATTGAGTGTTCTTCTGACATTATTTTTATTTTAGATTTTGGAAAATTCTTGAAAATAGGATTTCCATTGTCATTTGTAATTGCTTTTAATCCTACATCAATGGTATAGAATCTCTTTCCAGGAATATTTGTTATTGTTCCTAAAACTGTAGTAGCTATATTAAATTCATCAACAATTTTGTAATGGTGTTCATCATTAAAAACATAAGTACCAGGTTGGATTTCAGTAATGCCTTTACAATTTACAGAAAACTTATAAGTACCAGTATTGCTGGCCGTTAAATAATTGATATCAAATCCGTTATTATTTAGAAGATCTTGAGTTCCAATTAATAGATTCATACAACTTTCAGTAAGCTTTTTACGCATCTCAGAATCTTTAACCGAAATTAAATGCCCTTCATATCCCTGAAGACCTACTAGTTTTAGTCCTTTTTGTTTCTTGATAAGATTTGCTAACTCTAAAGCATGCTCTCCTGGTTTTACCCCATTTCTGCCTAACCCTACATCAACTTCAAGTAAAACTTCTAATATGATTCCATTCTGTGTAGCAGCTCTATTTAGATCTAAAATGTTTTTTTCTGAATCAACACAAACTCTAACTAAACATTTTTTATTTAAGTCTATAAGTCTTTTAATCTGATTAAGATCTACAACTTGATTTGCTATGAGAATATCATCGATTCCATTCTGTGCAAATATCTCTGCTTCCCCAATTCTAGCAACACAAATCCCTATGGCGCCTGCCTTTAACTGCATTTGAGCTATCTTTGGGCATTTATGAGTTTTAACATGTGGACGCAAATCTATATTGTTATCTTTCGCAAAATTAGCCATGAATTCTATATTCTTTTCCATAATATCATAGTTTAATACTAAAGCAGGTGTTGAAATCTTGTCTTTCCAATTTTTTTCTATTATTAACAACTCTTTTATGATGGAATAGTGGTGATAATAATAAAATAAAGTTGTAATTAAGTTTAATGCAGAATTAAGATCGTAAAAAATATTTGGTAATGTTCCTTTTTAAGTTTAATTCAAATAAACTAAGTTCGAGTGATTAGATGTCTAAGAAGTTTTCAAAAGAACCACTAAGAGGAATGAAGGACTTTTATCCTTCAAGTTTAAGAGAATCCAATTGGATTATTGATACAATAAAAGATGTTGCAGAGAGATATGGTTATGAAGAATATAAAACTCCACAATTAGAACCTATAGAAATTTTTGCGGTTAAATCTTCTGATGAACTGGTTAATGAACAATCATTTATAGTGGAAAAGAAAAAAGGCGAAAAATTAATATTAATCCCAGAACTTACACCTTCTTTAGCTCGAATGGTGGTAAAAAAAAGTCAAGAACTTAATGTTAGATGATGTGTTATTATTTATTTTTTTCTGAATGATAATTGTCCCATTTTCGAATTTTTTGTCGAATAATTCTTTTATTCCTAAGAAATAACGATTGATTTCTTTGTTCTGCTTTTTATCCCATACACTTACAACAGCAAAATGTTTAATCCCTAAATCAATTCTTAGTATTATATCAGAATTTTTGGATATATTTCAAATAAAAACATCAATTAACATCAAATTAAGATTTTATTTTTTCATTTTCTCCTTTTAAATTATTTTTTTTAGATATCTTCAAATATCTTTCAAATTTATACTCGGTTTTTCAGATAATTTTGATATAGTTATAAAACAATTACGATTTTCTAAACATTTAAGAATCTTTACTTCAAATATTAACAATCATAAAAATATTTATATATAGTGATGATTAATTTATACCGATTGAATAAAAATTATTTGTTTATAGTTTAATGGTTAATAAAAAAGTTTTGGCGATTGTTTTAGCATCATTTATTATCTTAAGTTCAATTATTGTCGTTTTAGTATTATTCATCCCTTCAGAAAAGATTGATACAACACCCCCAACAGTGGAAATAGACAGTCCTACGAACACCATTTATGATACAGCTACGCAATTACTGAATATCTCGGCATCGGATAACATCGCAGTCGATTCCATCTGGTACAACTGGAACGGTATGAACGTGACTTACACCTCCGCACAAAGCATCATGTTCGATGAAGGTTTGAACACCATATATGCCTGGGCTAACGATTCGACGGGAAATATAGGAACAACTTCAGTTACGTTTACCATTGATACAACACCCCCAACAGTGGAAATAAACAGTCCTACGAACACCATTTATGATACAGCTAGGCAATTACTGAATA
>JAZGEW010000132.1:0-33700 GCA_036478875.1 Promethearchaeia archaeon
TATTATAGAAATATAAGTTCTAGAAAGAAATTAAATATTTATTATTGATTATTTATCTTTAATATCGTGTATATGTTTATGAAATCATTATTTTAAATATTATAAAAACCGCCAATTACTAAAAAAAAAAAAAAGTATTAAAATTATATGTTTAAATTTCTTCTGATGATTCACTCTGTCGAATGGTTTTTAAAACTGATAATTTCTTCTTTAAACCAGGTTTCTGTTTCTCTTTTGTTTGTCCTTTCTGTGCTTTTCCATTAGTTCCGTCAGATATCGCAAGAGAATTCTTCAAGTCTTCTGCTAATCCACCTAATTTATTTGCTGTTGCAGTTATTTCTTCCATTGAGGCTACTTGTTGCTCTGATGAAGCACTAATCCCTTCAAGAGCTCGAGAATTCTCTTTTCCTGCTGCAGTTGTGGATTCAATATCTTGTGTAATAGCTCCTATTAACTCAACTGTAGATTGGATGCGAGTTGTTATATCCTTTACTTGTTTACCTGTTTCATCAGTAGCGTTTTTAGATTCTTCAGCAAGTTTTCGAACTTCGTCCGCTACCACTGCAAATCCTCGTCCATGCTCACCAGCTCTTCCTGCTTCTATACTTGCGTTGAGTGCTAATAAATTTGTTTGATCTGAAACATTTGTTATCAGATCCATTATTCTATTGATATCACTCGCCGATTTCATCATTTCATGAGAAAGATCATTGATATCGTTTGACATTTTACTGATTTCTATTAGAGAGTCCACTTGACCCTGTGTATTCATCGATACTTCCTGTGTAGTAGAAGCGATTTCTTCTGAGGCGGCATTCACTTCACTAGCACTTGCTGCTAATTCTGTTGCCATGTTTGAAACATTTACACTTGCTTCTGTGCCTGCCTTTAACAAAATTTTAGTTATTCTCACAATACCTCTAATAGTGGGGATAGCTATAATAACTCCTGATATTGATGATATAGATATAACAACTATAGTCAATATTAATGATAAGTTTGAAAGATTTGCACTATCAGATTTAGCTCGATCCAGATCCATTATTATCATATTATCTAAAGTATCCATGTTATCTCGCAAATCTTTAAAGATTGCGTGAATAATTGCATATTGGCTATCAACATGATCAAGCGAATCGAATAATCCTGTTCCATTTGCTAAAATTTTACCTTCAAAATTATTTTCATGCCAGTTTTCTACATATAACATGTTTGATTGAGTAGTTAAGTTATTTGTCTGTGTTATAAGAGCCGCTAAATAAAATTCCAATTCTGCTCCTGCATCAATGAATTTTGTCCTTGTGCCAGTTGTAGTACCTTCAAGGTAATGATGCATCATATGCGTTTGGTAGTCTAACCAAAACAATGAACGAGAAGCATCATTAATATTATATTGATTGGAATCGTAGTTCATAACATCTTCAATTTGATTTTTAATTCCTGACCACTCGTCATGAATTTCTTCACTTATTGTCCAAGCGTTGTCTAAAGCTGCAAAAATACCTGTATTAGAATCATTGCATAGTAAAGTAATCTGATTAAAAATAACTTCAATTTCATTTATTTCTTCAGCATATTTTGGGACAATTTCTTTCAATGATTTTACACTTTCAGATGCGTAACTATAATAATTTTCAAACTTATCAATATCCTCAGTGTGACCTTCTATATAATGATGCAATCAATGTAGATATTGTTAAACCAATCTCAGAATCAGCTGATCATGTAGTGGCAGAAATTAATCCTAAAATGCCTCGTACTTTAGGTGATTCTTTTATTCATATGGATGATATTGATGCATTTGTTTTAAGTGATCATGACATTATAGAATTTACTTATGGTGAGCTTGATGATGTTTCTACTAAAATCGCTGGATTTGTTGCTTCTCTAATTGAGGATGAATCTACAATTCAAATGGGAATAGGGCAAATTCCTAATGCGGTCACTCAAGAATTAATGGGAAAAAGGGATTTAGGTGTTCACAGTGAAGTATTCTCGGATGGAATCGTAGATCTTGTAGAAAATGGTGTAGTCACTTGTAAAAAAAAGACTCTACATAAAGATAAAATTATATGTTCTTTTGTTATGGGTTCTAAAAAGCTTTATGATTTTGTTGATGACAACCCTATGGTAGAATTCCATCCCTGTGATTATACAAATGATCCCTATATAATTAGTCAAAATAAAAAACAATAGCTATAAATGCTGCATTAAGTATTGATTTAACTGGTCAAGTGAATTCAGATTCTTTAGGGCACCGTTTTTATAGTGGAATTGGAGGACAAGTAGATTTTGTAAGAGGTGCGGGCAGATCTATTGATGGTAAACCAATTATGACTCTACCTTCCACTGCAACTTTAAAAGATGGAACTTTGATATCTCGAATAGTTCCTTACCTTCAGCCTGGTTCAGGAGTTGTAATTACAAGAGGAGATATTCATTATGTTGTAACCGAATGGGGTATTGCTTATCTCTATGGAAAAAGTATTCGAGAAAGGGTTCTTGAAATGATAAATATTGCACATCCCGATTTTCGAGAAGAATTACTCGAACACGCAAAAAAATGGAAGTATGTGTATTCAGACCAAAAGTTACCAGTCTCGATTGACGGAAGAATAAGTATTTATCCAGAAAAATATGAAGACTTCTTAAAACTTAGTAATGGAAAAACGTTAAAAATCCGTCCTGTAAAACCCACAGATGAAAGAATGATTCAAGAACTTCATTATTCCTTGGATGAACAAGATAGATATTTAAGATTTTTTGCTCCTATGAAAGATTTTCGTCATAAAAAAATTCAACCAATGGTTAATATTGATTACTCAACAGATATGATTTTAGTAGGTGAAGTTAGTGAGAAAGGAGAAGAGCAAATTATTGGGTTAGGCGCTTTTTTTAAAACAGTTCAACCATCTGTTGCAGAAATTGCATTTGTAGTTCATAAAGATTGGAGGGATCTAGGGATTACTAAGTTTCTATTGAATTATTTAGTACAAATTGGAAAAGAGCTTAATTATAGGACGTTTAATGGATCAATTCTACTTCAGAACAAACCGATGCTTCATATTATTAATAACTCAGGGTATATGCTAAAACTTAAGAGAATAGAGGGTGGAGTAACCATATTCGCGTTTGATCTTTCTTAATTAATAATTATATACTAAAATCCATAAATTCATTTTTATCGTTTTTTTATTCTTACTTACTAATTAGTTATACATATTTCTATAACTAAAATAAATGAAAAGTTATTCATTACTGATTTTCATAAATATTATAAAGAAAATGGTTTAATCCCTAGTGTAATTGAATTATTTCAGAAATCAATTTATGATTAATGAAGATAATAAAAGATATACTCGAGCAATTAAAAAAAGAAGGCTTCATTGAGATAAAGGAAGATATTGTAAAACTAGCAAAATAAAAGGTATTATTCCAATTTCCTATTCTTTAGATATCCTGCAATTTTAATAGCTAATCTTTCTTGTTTCTCCCAATCTCCAAATGCGCTTCCTTTTGAAATAAGTGATTTAATTTCCTTTTTATAAACTTCTTCTATTCTTGTGACTTGAGCATTAGAAAAGGGGGTTTGAGGTAAAGGAATAAATGAGTGAGCGTGTATTCTTGCTCCCTTAGTTGATAATTCTTTCATCATACCCATTGTAAGTTTTATATCTTCTTCTCTTTCTCCAGGTAAACCGAAAATAAAGTCCACATTAATTTTTAGATCGTTTTTTAAAGTTAAATCTACAGCTTTATATATATCTTCAATTGTATGTCCTCTATGACATAAATCTAAGATTCTTTGACTGCCTGATTGTGCTCCTATAGTGATATTATCATTATCAGCATATTTTAAAACTAAAGTCAAAGTATCATTACTGACATGTTCCGGACGTACTTCTGAAGGAAATGTCCCTAAGAATATTCTTCCGTTTTTACCGATTATTTTTCTAATATTAATAAGTAAATCTTCAAGTTTTTTCAAGTTTAAATTCTTTCCATCAACAGAACCATATGAAAAAGCATTTGGAGTGATGAATCTTATGTCTGTATGATCTCTAAAGTGATCTTTCAATTCTTGAACATATCTACAAATAGTTTTAATACTTCTATGACGAGGAGAGGTTCCCAAAATATAAGGAGTTTGACAGAAATAACATACATAGGGACATCCTCTTGTGATCTCAATTGCTCCATATCTAGTATTTTTTAAAGGAAATGGGGGATATTCATCCAAGTTAATTAAATCGCGCTTACCTGTAAATTTATATTCATTATCATCGTCAATATAAGCGATTCCTCTGATTGTGGAATAATATTCATTATTTATTATTGTTTGCATGAGTTCTATTATTGTTTCCTCACCTTCACCAACCACAACAATATCAAACCCCATTTTCAGAGTTCCATAGGGATCCCCAGTTGGATGAGAACCACCTGCGAGAGTCAAAAACCTTCCTGAAAATCGATTTTTCAATCTCTGAACTAATTCAAATGTTTCAAAAAGTTGAATAGTGGAAAATGAAATTCCTATTACTACTTTATGGTACATCTTAATAACTTCTTCGAGTGTCACTAAAAGTTTATCAAGAGTCCGAACAAAATAAAAATCAATACTATCAAACACTTCATTTGTCTCAAGCGCACCAGCAATAGCATTTAAACTGTAAAAGTTCTGTTTATGGTAATAAATTAGAAATGCGATTTTATTCAAGCAGAAATTACCTAAAAATTATACTTGTAATAATGTATAATACAATATTTTTTAAATAAAATTCATAATTCGTTATTTTATAAAATAATACAAAATTAGTGAAAATGGAATGATTTTTGATTGGTTTTGGGCAACATTACAAAGTGAAATAAGTCAATCTATGTTCGATTTTTTTAGTTTTGGTCATATAGCTATGGGTATCGTTGGATTCTCACTGCTTTCACTTATTTCAACCTTAAGAAATCTTGTTGACCCAAATAATTTTAAAGTACAAAAATTACATTGGATATGGTTTTTCATAGGTACAATTATTTTTGGAATAATTTGGGAAATCGTAGAAAATACCCTTGTGCTTGATTGGGGTTTAAAATATCAAAATCGAGCAGATAGCATTGTAAACGGGATTTTTGATATAATTTTAGTAGGCGTAGGAGGACTCATATGTTATGCTTTTGCTTTTCTTTTATATGAAAAAGTGAAAAAATGTGAATTTCCTTGGTTCTATCTTTTCAACTCTCTTTCATTTATATTATTCTTCATGATATACTTAACCTTTAAATTCTAAATTCCGATGATTATTTATTTTCATTTTTTTATTATTATTTTAAAATTCAAATTAACAAAAATATAAAAAAGGAAAAAGGAGTTCTCAATGTTATTTAATGAATTTATTGCCACAGAAATTAGTGAAGTTGGGATTTCATGGTTTGATTTCTATTCTATTGGTCATATTTGTTTAGGGGTTGGTCTGTTTCTGTTCTGGTCTTTGTTTTACACTATTCCAAAAAAAAAAGGTAGAATTCCTATCTTTTCGCTTTTGTTTGTTTTTATTCTTACTATTGTAAGCGCAATAATGTGGGAAATTATTGAACATACTATATTCCTTGATTTAGGATGGAAATTTGAAAATCGACCCGATAGTTGGCAAAATATGACTACTGACGTTTTATTAGGCGCGGTTGGTGGTCTTGGAACTTGGCTCTTTGCTTACTTAATATTTGAAAAAGATAAGAGTGTCTTTGGTTATTACACTTTTGGTATAATTGGGTTTGGTGTGTGGGTTGGTATCTTCATAATTCTTAGATATCTAACTCTACATAACTCTCCTATTATTTAATCTATTTTTTATTTTATCATTTATATTCTTAGTATAATGTCTGAACTTAGTGAATTTGTTGAATATGAAGAAGGCAATATTCTATTAATTATATCTGTTCCACATGGTGGAATATTAGAATGTAATTCTTTACCTGAAAGAAAAACAGGAGTTTTGGGAATTGATAAAGGAACAATAGAATTTTCTAAGAATTTAATAGACCAAATTAGTCAGAAATTTAAAGATGAGTTTTTAGAAAACAAAAACCCTTATTATATTTTCTCTTTGGTCCGGAGAAGCAAAATTGATTTAAATCGAGCTGAAAAAGAAGCATATAATCAAAAATCCATACTCGCCAGAGAAATCTATAATCACTTTCATTCTAAAATAAAACAGTGGATATTTAATAATCTGAAGAAGTATAAACGTTCTTTCCTTATAGATATCCATGGTTTTGAAAAAGAAAATCGTCCTCCTGGATTTCGAGATGTTGATGTGATTTTAGGTACAAATAATTTAGAATCGTTCTTTCCTGAACCAATCTCAAAAAGATTTTGGGGAAAAAACATCCGTGGAAAAATTATTCAGAAATTTCTCGAATTAAACATACCAATTGCTCCAGGGCATCCAAGAAGGAGAGAATATGTGTTAACTGGAGGGTATATAACACAAACTTATGGCGCGTCTCATATTCCAAAAAGTCAATCAATTCAAATTGAAGTTTCTGATAGAATAAGAATACATGATAAAAAATTAAGACAAATCGCAATTAAAGTACTTGTTGATATTCTCTTTGAGGATTTAAAGCATCTTTAAGGCTTCTACATAACCTAATTGTTTGTGGATATAATTTTTCGTACAATTCGATTAATAAATTTACTCGTTTGAATCTTACAAATATGAGCAACTTTCTTATAATTAAAAGACTCTGCTAACGTATCAAGGTAGGAGATATTATATAAGATTGAAATATTGTCATCGTTTTTCATGAATAACATATCCAGTTCTTCTTGAATTGTAGTTTCATGAAGATTTGATTTTTTCAAAATCCTTTTTTTTATTTCTATGATAGCGTCCCCAAAATTAAGGTCTCTAATGCTTGATATAAGAGAATTTAACACAAGGGTGTATATAATAACTGTGTTAATATTTTCAGCTTCCTTTATAGATTCAAATTTAAGCTGGAGGTCTTGATATATTTCTCTAATATAATTTTCATCAATTCCTTTTATTCTTTTAAAAAGCTTAAGAAATTCTAAATATTTTCCTTCTAAAAATAAATTTAAATTTTGATTGAATAAATCCTTAAATTTCCTTATAATTTGTCCAGAATTGCTTATTTTTAGAGAAACATCAGGTGTCCTACCAATAATGATATCTTTTCCTTTATAGAACTGTTGATTTATGAGGTTATCTGTCCCTTCATACAGCTGTTCTAAAACATTTTTTATGGTAAAACACCTAATACCAAAATTTGTCGATACTTATCTTAAACAAATAATAAAAACACACAGTTTTAATTTTTTGCATATTATCTAATTAAATTTTTAAAAAGGCAGTTTTAAGGCAAAATAATATAAGTATAATACATACTCTATGAGGTTTTCATTTCACGTTTCTTATAGATTTAAGCGGTTTTTATCCATTATAACAAAAAAAAGAAATAAAACCTTTTTATATCATAATGACCTTTTAATATTGTTATTTATAGAATATTTTCATAAATAATTTTCAAAATAAAAGAGGAAAATTATACAAAAAGGTTGAAAATTAAAATGGTTGACGAAGCATTATTGAAAAAGATAAAAGCAGCTCAAGATGCTGGCGCGTCTGCAGCCTCTGCGGAAGAAGTTATGCTGATGTATGAATTTACTAAGCAAATCTCATTAGAGAATGAAGATCTTAAAGAAGAACTTGAGGATATGGATATTGCAATTTCCCAGATACTCACAGACATCGACAAGAAGTACTGGCTAACAGTTAAGGAAGGTACCCTTGATTACGGAGAGGGAGATGTAGATAATCCTTCATTCACAATGTCCTCAACTTTAGAAGTTGGTGCTGGAATTTTGATGGGCGAAGTTGATGCTACTAGTGCTTATATGGCTGGAGATATTACAGTCGAAGGAAATCTCCAAGACGCAATGGCTTTCCAAGAAATCATTGAATTAGCATTGGAAGCTTATGAAGATTTAATAGAAGATCTATAAATTAATCAATTTAACCTGTCTATTCACTATATTCTTTATTACAATCTCTTTTTTTTTATTAATTTTGTTTATTTAAAGTTGTTTAGTTTCAATAATGTCGAACTATAACAGAAGTAGATTTTTTAAGAAAGATATTCCTTTATAAGAGAAATAGTAAGTTAGAATGGCGCGGCTAGCGGGATTTGAACCCGCGTCGCAGGAGTGACAGTCCCGAATGCTAGACCGGGCTACACTATAGCCGCAATGTTATTTTTATTAAACAGAGTGAATTTTTTTTAAAACAGATGAGAGTATAAAAGTTTTATTCTATTAATTTATATTCTCAGATTAGAAAATATATGAAAATATAAAAATTTTATTCTGTTTAGCATTGAATACCCCCAATAGAAAGATTTATATTGCTTAAAGACGATGTAGATTATAAGGAATATATAGGTATAACAATATAATATATTTGAATTAGGGTCAGATATAACTATTATGCTTAATTCAAAGAGTTTCAATTCTGTCATTCATGATTTGGAGAACCATGATGGGGAGTTTATAGCCCTTCTAGATAAAATCATTAAGTTTGTCGTTACCAAGTTCAAGAGTACACAAGAATTACGAGAAGAAATAGCAGAGTATGATGATATATACCAAATCATCCTTACGGATATTAACTTTAATTTTTGGTTAAAATTATCTAAAGGTTCGATATATTACAAAAAGGGAGTTAATAGAAGCGCGTTATTTAGAGTTAAATATACAAAAGATATAATGGTTAAAATTCTAAAACGTGAGATGTATGGAACCGACGCTTTTATGAAAGGAATAATAAAAGTTGATGGAGATCTCTCTCAAGGTCTAAGATTTATAAAATTATTTCGATTGTTCCTGAAATATTTAAATAATGGATTTAAATAGGAAAATATCTAAATTATTATCTATTTTTCTATAATTAGTTTTCAAGTAATTATTGAATTATTTATTATCTTAATTCAATAAGATTTTTTAGAAATAATGAATGAAAATATGTAACTTGTTTTTTTATATTACATGTGTAAAGGGCCTGTAATCTAGTCTGGATAGGGTGCCCGGCTTCGGACTGGGATTTTTGATGGATGTATCCATTGAACCCAAGGTCGCAGGTTCGAATCCTGCCTGGCCCATTCTACGGTTAAAAGGAATTTTATTTTATAAAGTCTACTTAATATATAATTTTTTAATTGTTATTTAAAGAATGATGAGAATTAAAAAGAAATTATCAATTTTCAATGTTTTTACATAAAGATTTAAAATTTTATTATTTAAATCTTTTTCTTTTTCACCTTTTTACATTATCCAGTAAATTCGATTTATTAAGATTTTAAATAACTTGTGTTTATTAGATATTAGATGGATAACATTAAAATTTCAAATTTATAAATTTATAATATATCGGAGTTTTTAAAGATAAATATGTTACATTATGATATTAATTCAATTAATTTCATTCCAAATTGATTTTTATTAAATAACCATAGTAAATGTAGCGAATTTTTACGATATTGGAATATAAAAAAGCAGAAATATTTGCAACTTTTTGTGTGCACTATAACTTTAGAGGACGAGAGATTATGACTCTAAAAAAAAAAATTATTTTACTTTTCTTTCATGATTATAAATGCAAATCCTAGACTATTCTGAACTATATTCAAAGGGGGCTTATCTTTACTAGACAAGCCCCTTCTTTCACTTTTTTTTAAAACTTTAAATATTAGTGTAAAATAAAATTTATATATGTAAAACTTAATAAATATGTAAAAAAAGAAATAATTATATTCTAATTAGAGGTGGACAATATCCCAGAGGATTTGAAAAAAACGAAGGAAATGGAGATTTTTGAGAGAGAGACAGGTAAGAGGTCTGTATGGCGTGGAAATATTACGGAGAGTTTTAAGAAATGGCAAAGAGGAGAAAGCAATATCGAAATAGACAAAGAAAGAATATCGTTATATATATCTAAAGATGTTAAAGATGAATGGTTAAATTTTGCTAATAATAACAATTATTCAACCTTATCTAAATTGATAAGAGAATCTTTAAGGTTCTTTATTGAATATAGATCAAAGATCATAATTAGAGACAAAACTGTTGATATTGACCTTCTCTCAAGTTTATCACATGATTTGAAAGAACCTTTAACTTCAATCAAAGGTTATTTGCAGTTAATTATTGAAACATATGGAAATACCTTGGAAGATAAGGTAATATCAATTATAAAGAATGTTTTAGGTCGGTGCTCAATTCTTGAGAATAAGATTGTTGATTATTTGGATAAATTTGAAACTGAAAAAGAAGAGGAAATTAATGAATTGATTGAGTATGATTTGTTATTAATTGAGGATGATGTTGAGACTGTGAACTTGTTAACAAGTTATTTCGATTCATTAGGAATTTCATGTCAAGGAGTTTTGAGTAGTTTTAAAGGACTTAAAGAACTTAAGAGAAATATTCCAAAACTAATCTTACTTGATATAATTTTGCCTGATATTAATGGTTATGAGGTTATTAAAAGAATTAGAGCTGATAATAGATTGAAAGATATACCAGTATATTTTTTGACTGCAATACCGAGTGTTGAAGTCGAAAAGAAGGTTCAAGAATTAGGTGCGACAGGTGCAATCTTTAAGCCTTTTAATTTATCTGATTTTGATACAATCCATAAGTATTTAAATAGTAAATAATATTCTAAGCCCTTTTTTTGTAATATTCTTACATCGGATAATTTTAAAAACTCATTTTCCTATTTGGGCTTTTTTAAAAAAAAAGAAATGAAAGATCCAATAAATTTAGAGGATTTATATTCATATAAATATTTTGTTGTCAAAAATTGTTTTGCGGTATAAAAATTAAATTTAAATACTATAAACATGATTATTTTATTAACACAAAAGATCGTTTTAGCACAAAAAATCTATTATAAATCAATGATAACCGTAAATGATAACTACCAAAATTTAGTGGAGAATAGTCAGACTTTCAAATTACGTGGCTTTTCTATCTCAGAGGTAGATATAGAGGGAAACCTTGAGATTATTTTCCAAAAAGGGATTGGTATTAAACTTACAAAGAAGATAATTGATTTATATAAAAACTTAATATTCGAAAAAAGGCAAGGATATATTAAAGATACCATAGAGCATCTTACAGTTTATATGCATTTCTTTGAAAAAGAAGTAGATAATAAGTTAGTTATCACTTATATTGATAAAATAGAGAATCTCATGAATTACACTGAACTTTATCACCTATCAAAAAGATTATATAAATGTATAAGCTCTAACACATCTAAAACTGATATAAGACAAATATGTACAAGGTTGATTAATATTCCTAAAGCTAAGGGAATAGTTGGATTCTTTATCATAGATAAAGCAGGATTCTTATATTTTTCTAAAATTAATAAAAATCGACCGAATATGGCAAATAATAATTTCCAAATCGCTGGTTTTATTTCAGCTATTTTGATTTACTCGCAGGATATCATTGCTAGAGAAGAATATGGTTTGAAGCTTGAGGATATTGACCTCGGTGGTTATCATATATTCTTGAAAACTAAAAACAATGTTATTTTTACATATATTGTTGATAATGATAACCATTCTGATAATTTAAAAAGATATATGCAATTGGTAATGGAAGAATTTATAGATAAATACTACTATTCTCACGTTGTTGATTTTAAGGGAGATTTAGCACCATTCCATAGTTTTGAACGAGTTATTGACCAATATTTTAAGATATGATCAAGAAAATTATGGTTTTCTAAATTTTTGTTAAGTCAAAAAAACTAATATCATCAGTTAAATTAGCTATATCCTTTAATTTGATCAAGATTTCAAGTTAAGACAACATTTAATACGCAAAATTATATATTAAAATACCAATAAATAATATCATAACGTTTATCATAAAACTTATTAAATTTATTAATACCAAAGATTATATATAACATAATGACCGCAACACTTCAGCTTGACCTTGTCCTCGACACTTTAATTAAAACATTGGGAGCTAAAGTTTATTTTATCATAATTACCTCAGAAAATGGTGCTGTAATTAAATCTTATATTAATCAAGAATTCAATAAATCCTCAATTGGGTTAAATATGTCACAATTATATGAACTGGCTGAAGAAATCACCTCAGAAATCGGAGTCCATACACCTGATTTCAATGTAATTCATTCAGATAATTTTTATATCTTATCTATTAAAATTCTCGGGAAAATAGTTATAGTTCTTACTGAGGATCAAGTAGAATTTTCATCTGTTTTTGAAATTATAAATAAGTGTGTGGTTACAAATTAAATAATACTGTTTTTTTCATAATTTATTGATATTTTAAATTATTAGCTAAACATTTATTATATTCCCTAAATAATAACAAACCAATTCAATCTAAGTTATATTATGAATAAGATATGTGAGTGAATCAACGTGAAATATGAAAAAAATCAATATTCTGAAGGTTTTTCGATTTGTGCCTTGATTATTGCAGGAGCATTCTTGTATTGGGGAATTAACTCATTTATTCCATGGGATAGATGGTCATGGTGGGGATTTATATTGACTGGAATTGGAATAGCTATTTTAATTAGTCAAATATTGGCAATAACTAATAGAAGTAAACTAAGGAATGTAGTTTTGTCAGAATTTCAAGAAAATCCAGATGCAACAGTAGACGACGTTAGTAAAAGTACAGGAATTACACCAAAAGATATTCAAGCAATAGTTTTAGATTTAAAAGCTGCAGGCCAGTTACGAGGAAAATTTAATACAACAACCGGACAAATTAAACATTTATCTATACCTGAAAAAGAAGTTCTTACAGAAGAACGAGCAAAATATTGTTCCAGTTGTGGAACACCTATAAAAAAAGATGTTGCACAATTTTGTTCTTATTGTGGAGCCCAAATATAATTAATATCCAATTATATTTTTTTATTTTTAATAAAATTGAATAGAGAATATATTAATTTTAATTACTTCTTGTACTCTTCAGTAACAAATTAAAAAAAAAAGAGATATTTTAGGGGGGATATCTCAATTCATAAATGCTTTTACCACCATTAAGTGGTCCTTTAATATATGGTTCAATTTCTTTTGGATCTCGTTGAGTAATTCCTTCGATTGGTGGAAGTTTTCCTGGTGGAAATGTTTTCAATATATCGTTAACGAGTTTTTCTAAGTAATCTAAAAATGCTTCAATACCAGGTTTTCCTTTTTCAAAAGTAGCTTTACTAGGACAACCAACATGACCTTCTGGATAGGCAGATACTTCAATAGGTCCAAATCCAACTTGACCATACCATTTGATAGGGCGCTGATAAATATTTCCTGCTTTATCTACATGACCTTCTGGCATCCAACCTATGGGTGTATTATCCTCAGAAGAATCTATCTTTTTCACCATCTCAGGGAAAAGTGTCATTGAAAAAGATGTTTCTGCTTCATCTGCATGAATAAAAGGTGTTTCAAATGGACCTCCATGCTCTTGATCCATACAATGTTGAGGAATTGCGTGATACCAATTGACATTGCATATTACCATAGGTAATTGATAGTTTTTAGCAAATTCGTGTATTGCACTCGGAATTACATATTCTTGACCATGACCGTTTAATAATATCATTTTTCTAAAACCCATATTCCAGCATCCAGCCATCACTGATCTTAATAGAGATTTAAAAGTCTCTTCAGGAACAATGATAGTCCCTGGCATCCCTACATGATGATATGGATGTGAACCATACCAAGTTGGTTGAGCAACTGTGCATCCCGTTTTTTGTGCTACTAATTCCGCCATTCGTGTTACTAAGAATGTATCTTCTCCAATACAAGCCGCAGGTCCATGATTTTCAGTTGATCCACAGGGAATGATAATAACATCATTCTTTTTTAAGCGTTCATTGATTTCACGAATGGACATTGTTTGAAGATATATACCACTCGGTTTATCCATGTGACCAAATTCTTTGGGAGGTAAATTCCAATCTGTCATATTTCTATATCATCATTCAGAAAATTTAAATTTAAATCTTTAATTTTAACGGCATACTAGTTTAGTTTAAATTATTATATATGTAAACTTATTTTGTATGAAAATGAATGAAGAGTTTGATGAAATTGAGGAAAATGAGAAATGTAATGAAATTATTGAATTTGATCAAGAAAGTTTGGAAAATTATGAACCTTTAGATGAAAATAATAATCTTGATGCGGATTTAGAAACTAAATTTGAACCTTTAGATGAAAATAATAATCTTGATGCAGATTTAGAAACTAAATTTGAACCTTTAGATGAAGTGGAAGACAAACAGAGAAAATTTAAAAAGATCCTCAATATTAAAGAACATAAATCAAAAGAGAGAATAAAAGGTCTATCTGATAATATAGATGAGCAACCTAAATTTGATACAACTGAATTTCTTGACTCAAAATTATTAGATCTATATAGGGAATATTTAGAACAGAAAAATCAAAAAGCTAATATTGGAACTCAGATTAGACCAGCATTTATTGATTTCATGAAAGACAATAGAGGTTTAGCATTAAAAGAAAAGAGAGAATTACTTGAAAAAGTAGATATTATTAATAAAAAAAAGTTAATTGAAAAATATATAATCCATAAGCTTAAGACAACTAATGAAACTGTAACATGTATAGCTAAAATGCAAAATATTGATGGTTTATGGATAGATCATCATTATGTTCGAGATAAAGAAAAGGAATTAGGTATTGATAATCGACGTGTATTAAGAGCCAATGTAGCACATCCGAATTTGAATGAACGATGCTTTGAATCAATAGATACTAAAGAAAAGGGTTATTGGTTAGGAGTTATGTATTCAGATGGTTCAACCCATATAATGAAGAACACAAATTCTAAAAGTATTGAGCTAAAAACTAATTTGAAAGATGAAATATTAATCAATAAATTTATAGGATTTACAACAGCTAGTTTGGATAAAAAGTATTACAAAGACAATTATGTTCGGATAAGAATTAATAGTAAAGAGATGTTTAATGATTTAGAAAGACATGGTTGTTTTCCAAATAAATCACTTAAAATAAGATTACCAAAATTACCTAATAGAGAAATAGAATTATCTTTTTTATTAGGCTGTTTTGATGGTGATGGAACTGAGGGAACTTCAAGATTGACTTCAGGAAGCCGTGAATTCCTTAAAGGAATTAGAAATAAATTTAATATTGAAAATAAAGTAACACAGGATTATGAAGATATAAATGCATATCGGTTATCTCTCGGTGTTAATCTCTTTAATGAAATGTTAGATAATTATAAAGATTCATTGTCTAGGAAAAGAGTTTATCTTACTCCCAATGAAGAGAGTATAAAATTAGCAAGAGAAAAAGCTATATTAGCAAAAAAATCACATAGATTAGAAGAAAATAGAAAGATATTAACTACATTAACAAAAGAAGAATTAAAAGATTTAATCTGGAAAATTCCACAAAAACACATTGCAAAAAAATTTGGTGTGTTACCTAAGGATATTGATAAAATGTGTAAATCTTTTAAGATTGAGAAACCACCCATAGGTTATTGGAGGAAACATAAGTAATTTTTTAGGAAAAACAAAATTGAAGGAATTTTATTTCACATGTAAATATCAATATATAAATAAATGATTCATCTGTTTAAACTCTTAATGTAATAGATAATATTATTATATTATTAAATAACTATTCCATTGAGGAAAAAACTATGAAATTAAGTATTGTATCTGGATTAAATGAAACGAGAAATACTCAAGATGAGATATCAAAGAATTTCTCAGCATTATGTGAATTTTTAAAGTCAATAAACTATGATGGAATTGAACTATCGCTTCTTGAACCGGAAAAAATTGATGTCAAAAAAATATATGAAATTAAGGATTCATACGATTTTGAGATCTCTGCTATTGGAACTGGGAGTACCTATATTCGCTTTGGTTATTCTTTAGGACATCAAAGCGAACAAATAAGGAAAAAAGCAATAAAGAGGATTGAGATGTATATAGATTTTGCAAAAGAACTCCAATCAAAAGTAATTATTGGATTAATTAGAGGGCGCTTCAATTTCGAGAGTAGTTCTAAAAAGGAAAAGAGTCATATCAAAACTTCCTTGAGGGAATGTTGCCAATTAGCAGAAAATAATGGAGTTATGTTATTATTTGAACCAATTAATAGATTTGAAATCGATTCCTATAATACGATTTCCGAATCAGTAAAATTAATAGAAGATATTAACTCACAATATTTAAAATTATTAATAGATTCTTACCACATGCATTTAGAAGAAGACCCCGGTTTTATTTGGGATTATTTAGAAGAAATAACTCCTCATGTTGCACATCTACATCTAGCTGATTGTACACGTCGAGCTCCAGGTACGGGTCATTTTGATTTTAGAACATTTCTTAATATATTTAAAAGATCAGATTATAATGGTTTTGCTTCAGTTGAAACAATAATGAAACCATCCTTTGAAGAATGCGCTATAGAATCTTCAGAATATTTAGGACTAATTTTATAAAATTAAATTAAAAAGAATAAAAAAAAATTATTTAATATCTATTACTTGTTTATCACTTATTTTTGCTGTCATTTTAGGAATTTTTAATTGTAAAATTCCATTTTTAAAACTAGCATCTATCCCTTCAGGGTCGATATCTTCAGGTAAATGAAAGCTTCGATAGAAGCTAGTAGACCAAAATTCTCTCCTTAGATAATCTCCTTTTATTTCCTTGATTTTTTCTTTTTTTTTGTCTTTATCTTTCTTTTCATCCTTCTTCTCTTTTTTTTCCTTTTCCTTTTTCTCTTCTTTTTTATCTTTGTTTTTTATTGTTTTCTCCCCAATTAATTCCAAAATTCCATCTTGTAAAGAAATCGTGACATTTTTTTTGTCTAAACCAGGTAATTCTACAAGGATATAATATAATTCATCATTTTCTATGATATTAATCAATGGATTTCTATAATATGGCTCATTATCCTTAAATTCTAATGTTTCTGGATCACTAGTTCTAAAAGAACTTGCTTGGTCTCTTTTTATAGCAATTTCTTTTTGTTTTTTCTTGGTTTCAAGAATCTGCTCACTATTTTCAACTTCCTCTTTTAATTCTAGTTCTTGTTCCTTATCTTGATTTTCATTCATAATTTAAATCTCTTCTATTGGATTATTTTTTAATAAAAAAAATAGATAAAAATGATATAAAAAAGTTATGATTGTGTGTTAGTATCAAAACAAACTTAAAAAAAAATATGTGTAGAATTTTAGCAAATTTAATCTATCTTTACTGAGATTTTACAATTTTCTTTGTCTGTTTGTAAAAGTTTAAGATACTCTGGAACCTCATCAATTAAGATTTCTTTTGTTATCATTGGGGTCATATCCATGCCAGCAGCCATGCAATTAATTACATTGGGAAAATTACCATGTCCAGAATGACCTTGAGAACCAACGATGCGTGCTCTCCTTACCTGAAAATATTCACCACAAACTGGCATATTCTGCTCTGCTCTCGCTACAATAACTACAGTGCTATTAACTGCTTTACATTCCCATATTGCATTTTGTATATCATCTGTTACAATATCTGGTAATCCTGTAGCTTCAAGGTATAATGCAGCTCCTTCATTATCAGTTAATTCTTTAATTTTTTCAAGGAAATTGTCTTTTAGAGGATTTATCACATGATCTGCTCCCATTTCTTTAGCTAGTGATGCTCGATTATTTTCGGGTTCTGAAACAATACATACAGCAGCTCCAGCCATCTTTAAAATTTTAACTGCTGCTAAGCCAATAGGTCCAGCTCCTAAAATTACTACATTTTCCCCAGGTCGAATTCCACCGCCTCTTTCAATAACCGCATTGTATGCCACTGAAGTCGGTTCTACTAAACTACCAATCTTAAAAATATCATCATACTTATCTTCTAATTTCTTTAAACTCCAACATAATTTGGCTGGAACAGCAATATATTCAGCATAAGCACCATCAATAGAAAACCCAATTTCTTGTAATCGTTCACAATGATTTGGGTATCCATCACAACAAGGTTTACATTCTCCACACCAAACCATTTCTTCAACTGTTACAGGTTCTCCTTTTTCGTAAAGTTTTCCAGTTCTTTTATTAATTGTTTGACTTCCAACTTCAACAACTTCGCCAGCAAACTCATGTCCAAGGGTTACTGGAAAAGCTGTTAATCCGGGATAATAGATATATCCATCCTCATATGTTTGAGCCATATGCACATCGGATCCACATATTCCGCATCTCTTTAATTTGATCAGCACCTCATTAGATTTGATCTGAGGTTTTTCCTTTTCAACCACTCTAACTATTGGATTTCTCCAAACTTGAGAACCCAAATAAGTTAATTTACCCTCAAAATCCTTACTTCCAAGTTTAAAATTCGGTTTAGGATCCCATTCTGCTAATAATTCAATAACTTTCATATAATGATACCTTTTTATTTTTCTAAATAAAATAGTCTATTCTGAAAATAAAATTTAACTAAATATTGAAAATCTAATTAATTCTGTAAAATTAAAAAAAAAAGTGATTAATTAATTTCATTCATGCATTCTTTGCTTTTTTTCATGCAACTCTGTCAATTTCTTTCTATTTGCTATTAATCTTTCTCCCTTAATAGGGTAGAAATACATTCCAATCCATGAAATCACTAGAATTATAGCGGGATAAACACCCATCAAAATTTGGAGCCCAAAAATTGTATCTACATCTGGATTTGGCGTGTAAGTATACCAGTCTGTTGTAGTAAACACAATAGCAATTATGAAGAAATTGATAATCGCTGAGAGCCTAATTAGAAAATTAAGAACTGCATAATATATACCGGATCGTCTTGTACCATGTGTAATTTCATCCTCATCAATAATTTCCGCGATGCATTGATCATAAAAATAAAGGCCACCTCCTAGACCGATACCATTAAATATTTGCACAATAAAAGCCATTTCAATACTGATCGAGAAAGCAAAAATTATAATGGGAGATATCCATGCCGCAATTCCTATTAATCCTGCAGTACGAGCTCCTTTCATAGTTCTGATCTTTTCCCATAGTGGTGTAGATAGTGCTGCTACTATAAATTCCACCGCAAGTAGAAGGCCAATTAATATCGGATCTACAATATTTAGAGCATGCGTCATAAAAAGAGGTGCTAGCGTTGGTAAAATATTAATAACAATCCATGTACCTAATGCAGGTATCAAAAACCATTGAAGTGATTTATTCTTAAAGGTGTATTTAATTGTTTTAAAAAAAGGCATTGCAGTTTCAGCATCTTTTGAAATATGTTTCGGTTCTTTCACACCCCATTTCAAGAAAATGAAATATGTTATAACGATAATAGCTGCTGCTATAATTCCGGTTAATTGATATTGCCCAAGAGTATTTGGATCTGGAAGTGATGTGTCTGGATCTACACCTAAAATATTATCAATAATTAATGTAGGAAGAAGAAATGCAAAAATCAATGCAACCATTACAAAACTTATCCTTACTTTTCCTATTGAGCTTCGAGCCTCCATTGTTACGTACATTTCCGAAAAGATGGCATTATAATTAAGATTAAATGCTGTATAAGTAGTATCGAATAGCATAAGGATAATAAAGAAATATATAAAGTTGGTTAAGGGTGAGTTAAGAGCAACTGGAGGTGTAAAAAGTAATATCATTACTATTGCTAATGGTATAGTAGCGCCTACCATCCAAGGGATTCTTCGGCCCCATTTACTTTTTGTTCGATCCGAAAGATATCCTATCAACGGATCATTTATACCATTCCACAAACTCCATATGATAAAACCAGTAGCAATCCATAAAACGGGTATTCCTACAATTGCAAAATAAAATGTAAAAATCAGAAATGAAAATGTTTGAAATGCGGTATTGTCACCTACTTCACCAAATGCAAAAGCGATTTTCTTTTTTAGTGAGATTTTTTGAGACTCATCTAAAGATGTTTTTTCAGTCATTAAGCTAACACTTTTATTGTTTGATAGTAAATTTTTAATTAATTAAATCAATTTAGACTTAAATAAATATAAATCTATTATTTTTGATCAGAAATTTAAGGTTTAGTAATCTTTTCTAATATTCTGAAATCAAATTACTAAAGGTTTTTAAGTGATATATAATGGGGAATAAATTTACTGTTGGAGTAATTGGGGCAGGTAGAATTGGAAAAATACATATTGAAAATCTATTAAGCAAAATAACTGATGCTAATTTAAAAATTGTGGCTGATATTAGTATAAACAATAAATTAAGACAATGGGCAGAAGAAAAAGGTGTACCAAAACTCACTACCGATGCATATGAAATCTTTAATGATCCTGAAATTGAAGTAGTAATAATTTGCTCGCCTACAGATACTCACGCTAAATTTATTCAGGAAGCAGCCATGGCGAAAAAACATGTCTTTTGTGAGAAACCAATTGATACGGATATAATGCGGATTAAAGAAACACTTTCAGTTGTTAAAGAAACAGAGGTAAAACTCATGGTGGGATTTAATCGACGTTTTGATCGTAATTTTATGAGATGTCATGAATCAGTAGTCTCTGGTCAAATAGGTGAACCTCAAATTATTAAAATTACTTCTCGAGACCCCGCTCCCCCTCCAATAGAGTATATAAAAGTCTCGGGAGGTATTTTTCTTGATATGACTATTCATGATTGGGATATGGCAAGATTCCAAGCTGGAAGTGAGGTGGAAGAAGTCTATGCAACAGGAGCGGTACTTATCGATCCTGAAATTGGAAAAGCAGGAGATATAGACACGGCTGTATCTGTTTTAAAATTTAAAAACGGAGCAATAGGAATAATTGATAACACTCGTCAAGCAGTTTATGGATATGATCAACGGGTTGAAGTATTTGGGTCTAAAGGATGTGTAGTGGCTGATAATGAGGCAACTAATACTGTCCGTATTTATACTGCTGATTGCACGAATATTGACAAGATTCCATACTTTTTCACGGAAAGATATATGGAATCATACTCAACTGAATTAAAAAGTTTCTTTGAATGCTTGCATAAAAATATAGAACCTAAACCAAATGGGGAAGATGGGCTGCAAAATGTTCTAGTAGCATTAGCTGCTCAGAAATCATATAAAGAGAATCGCCCTGTGAAGATTTCAGATGTAGAAAAATATTAATATTTCGATTTATATATAATTAATAAAAAATCAATAAATTAACCGCTTATGTCATATGATTTATCTGCTTTCAAAGTATTGATAAGAAAGCTTTTTCCGCCAAAGAAGAGTGTCTTCACCACAGATACTGATGGCGACGGGAGAGTAGATTCTTTACAAATTAAATTCATTAACCTACTTGTACCATTTGTAATTCCCGAAGAAATAGAAATTGGAGATTTTAATATTAAAAAGTTTGATCCTAATAGCCTTGATCTATCTAAATATGGGAAGTTTTTCTTGGATGATATACAGTTAAATTTTTCTAAAGAAAATATTAATTTAGAGAGAGTAAATAGTCACATACAAATCTATCATAAAGGAAAGTCCTTTAATTTAAATGATATTATGGAAAGTAAATTAACTGGAAGATTAATTAACCTAAATGATACAATTAGTATTTTAATTAAAATAGATGAGGAATCTTTGAGAAAATTTACCGAGGGTGCTCATCATTTCAAAATTGAAAGCGATTTAGTATCTAATTTATTGATTAGTTTTGAACTGGATGAAACTAATATGAATATTAGATTCGATCCAAATAATGCCTAATATGTGCTATTACTAAATTACTTAATACGTAATGTCCCTTTATTTAAATCTCATTATTTTCTTTAAGAAATAAATGGGGTTTTTATTTTTATTTTTAAATGAATTCAAGAAGGTGTGATTATGGCAATAACAGAAGTAAAGAAAATTGTAAATATTAGTAATGCAAATATTCAATTTATTTGTCCAGTTTGTAAAACTAGAAAATCTTTGGAGGTTCCTAAATCTGTTATAGAAGAAGCAAAACAATTAACTACAATGTCAATAGCACGTGGATTAGTATGTGAACATCAATTCCAAGCTTTTGTAGATAAAAATTATCAGGTTCGAGGATATCAAAAGGTAGATTTTGAATTTGAAAATAAGTTAAATCAAGAAAAATCTTCAGAATTCCGTAATATAAAACAAGATGATAATGAACTCTTTGAAAATTTAGTTTTAGAAGGTAATTATGTTGAATATAAACCCAAAAAAATTAGATATGTTAGAAATCAAGAAAATTCTTCCCAAAAGAAAAAAGTGACCCTTAAAGAAATATACAATGAATTCTGGGAATTAATAGATGATAATAATGATAGATTTAAAGATTTCATTAAAAATGATTTGAGAAGGAGTCAAAGCATATTGCTCTAATAATTTTTTTCATAATTAAAGAAAATTATTAGTTTATTAACTAATTCAAAGCATCCACTATTCTTATCATACATTGTTTTAACAATGATCTTGGGCACGCTATATTTATTCTCTGAAATCCTTCTCCACCCGGACCAAATATTTTTCCATCATCTAATGCAACTTTTGCCTTTTTAAGCATAACTTCACGAAGTTCTTCATTATTCATTCCTAATTTGCGAAAATCTAACCACGCTAAAAAAGTACCTTCAGGCTCAATAAAATCAACATCAGGAAGATTTTCACTAACAAATTCTTTTAGAAATTTAAAATTGGCTTCAATGTATTTTAAAACTTGATCAAGCCATTCTTCTCCTTCATCGTAGCCTGCTATTAATGCAACTATACCGAAAACATTAGGACTCATAACACCATTTATATTAACAATGGTGTTTGTAAAAGCTTCTCTCTTCCTTATATCGGGAATAATAAGATTGGAAGTTTGCAAACCAGCTATATTGAACGTTTTACTTGGTGCGGTGCATACAAATGTGTTTTGTTCAAATTCTTTAGATATGGTGGAAAATAAAGTATGTTTATACCCTGAGAGTATTAAATCGTGATGTATTTCGTCTGAAACTATTAAAATTTCATTATCTAAACATATATCTCCTATTCTTCGAAGTTCTTTTTCAGTCCACACACGACCTATAGGGTTATGGGGACTACAAAGAATAAACATTTTAGTTAGAGGATCTTTAGCTTTTTCTTCAAAATCTTCGAAATCAATAGAGTATTTCTTATTTTCGTACAGTAGTTGATTTATTAATACTTGACGTCCATTGTTTTCTATTGCTGTAAAGAAGGGATTATAAACAGGAGATTGGATAATTACTTTTTCTCCGATGTTTACAAAGGTTTGTATTAACATATAAATAGCAGGAACAATACCAGGACTGAATACAATCCAATCTTTATTAACTTCCCAATTATGTCTTCGTTTCATCCAATTTGTTACTGCATCTAAATAAGCGGGGATTTTATGCCAACTGTAACCATAAATTTCTTCGGCTGTTCTCTTTTTTAAAGCCTCAATAACTGGTTGAGGGCATTGAAAATCCATATCAGCAACCCAAAGAGGTAAAACATCGTCAGATTCAAAACGTTCTTTAAGGAAGTACTTATTCCACTTAATTGAATTAGTTTTAGTACGATCAATTACTCTATCAAAATCATATTTCATGGTGAATCTAAGCATGTAAATTAAGATTCTTTTTTAAATGTTTATTAGAAAGAGAGTATTAATGAATGAATAGAAATATAAAGTAGAAATGATGCCAAGGGGGAGATTTGAACTCCCGATACCTAGATCTTCAGTCTAGTGCGTTCCCAGGCTACGCCACCTTGGCACGGATAAAAATTTAAATTTTGGTAAAATTTTTTACTTTAACAATATCAAAATTCGTAATTTAAAAAGGAACAAATATCATATAAATTTTTTTCTGGAAGATATTTAAAATTTCTCAGCTTATTTTCTTGAATTTATTGCGAATAGATTATTAGTCTTACTTTTTTAAAATAAGGGTTTTTTTTTCTTTTGGCAATTTTTCGCTTGCATATCTAAGAATTAGACGCGAAAATCTTTCTTTATTACTTATTAAGTAATTGAAAATTGAATTAGGTTTATATTTTGAACATGTTTTTAGAAGCCATCCTATAGCTTTCTGAATATAATCTTCAGAGTAATTGACCATTTTTTCTACTAATTCAAATACATATTTCTCGTTGAATTCTTTTTTTATCATTATAATTTTAAGAAGAATTACTATTGATGCTCGTCTAACCCATAAGTTTTCAGAATTAGACCATTCCTCAATAGTGGTTTTAGCAATTTGTTGGTTATCTTTTTTTCCAAGAAATGGTCCAATAACTCTGATACAACCACTATCACAAAAAGCCCATGTATCACAATGTTTCGAAAACTGATCTTCCAACATACCTAAAGTAGCTTGATTGAAATTATTTTTAAAATGATTAAGAAAAAAGATACCAGCAAATTTCTCTTCATGAACATTTGAACTAACTAACTTTTTAAAAACAGGAATAGCATCTTCATAACTACATTTATATTTATTATAAATTCCCTTTACAATTTTTTCTATTTCAGAGATTTTATGACCATATCCTATAAAATTAGGATTATCTGAGTTTAATATATTATCCCTTCGTTCGATCTGGTCTTTAGTTAAGGGAGGTACTGTTTTTTCTAATGTTTTTTGCATATCATGCGTAATATTCTCGGAAATCGTCATAAAAATTTATCTAAAGCTGTTTTTTTTTCTATTTTTTCTAAAAATGGTTCAATAATTTCAATTTCATTTTTATAAAAATCTTCTAATTGGTAAATTTTACCGTTTCTATATGCATTAAGTATCGACTCTTTCAGATTATTCAACTTTAACCCTGCCCATTTCATGGCTTTATTTGATTTCCCCGTTTTTATGACATCTAAGTATTCATTATTCAACAATATCTCAGAAATTTTATAATTCCATTTTCTATAATCTTTAGGAATCCATCTTTTAACACGAATAGGCAAATTATATTTTTGAGATAAATCAAATAATTTTAAATGCATCTCTTGGAGATATTCTCCAGGGGGATACATTTGACCTTTATATAGATTTAAAAGTGGCTTCACAACATATTGATATCTACTATTTTTCAACTTTTTAATAAAATAAGTTGCTTGTTGGTCTCTCAGGGTTAACCCTTGACTATATAATATAAAATCTGCTCCTGCCTGTTTTGTCTTTTTGAACACATCTTCTAAACTTTCATCATCATCTTCTAAAAATGGAATGATAGGGATAAAATATGTACCTACTTGAATTTGAGGTGCTTCTTCCTTTATTCTTTTTAATGCCTCAAGTCGTCCCGAAGGTGGAGAAGAATATGGCTCTAAAAATTTGGCTAAATCTTCATTTGTAGTAGATATAGAGAATCCTACAGTGCACCAAGTATCAGTAGCGATTTTTTTAAGAATATCAATGTCTCGAGTGATTAAGTCGGATTTAGTTGCTATATTAATAGGAAATTTATGTTTCGCTATAACTTCTAAAACTTTTCTAGTATGTTCTATCTTCTTTTCTATAGGCTGATAAGCATCATTTACTCCCCCTGGAGCAATTACATCAGGTAATAATGTTCTTGCTCTTTTAAATCTTTGATCCAATTTTTTATCAAAATTAGTCTTGATAATCACTTCATTTTCAAAGTCTTCTAAATAATATCTCTGACTTCGTGCATCACAATATATACAAGCATGTACGCATCCCGAATATGTGTTTAAAGTATATCGCGCCCAAAACCATGAATCGGGATATTTTAATTTATTTAAAACTGACTTAAACTCTTTATAAGTGTACTTAACCATTATTATGATTGTTATATCAGTATAGGTCAATAATATAATAAGAAATTTAAGATTAATGCATGAAAAGTATGGTAAATTTTAAAGAAGTGAAAAAACACCTGATTAATATATATTATGAAGTGATCTAATATGGAAATGGAAAATATTTAGCAGGCGTTCTTTCATCAGTTAAATACAAATTTGTACATTTAACTTTTTGCTTTTAGAATTATTTAAAAAAAAAATAGGTATTCTCAGGACAAACAAAACTTCGTGAAACCATCCTTTCACGATCTTCTCGTTGAAAAGAAAAGATTGAAATCAAGTATATTTTTGTATTTATAAAGGAAAACAGATGCGCTGATTATCGACACAATAAGTTGGAAAAAGTAAAAATGCTACTTCAGCCTGATATGATTAAAAAGTAAATTTTAAATGTGCGCCCTCCGGGAATTGAACCCGGGTCCTCGGGTTGGAAACCCGAGATTCTAACCACTATACTAAGAGCGCATAATATTCCTTTGATTGAGAGTGCTATTATATAAAGTATTTAATTAATTTTAACTTTTCTGCTTTTAGTAAATTTAGATGATATTGTGAGATAATTCATAGAAATTAATAATTTTACTTATAACCACCCAAGCATCTAAGGGATATTTTGAAAGAGAGATGAATTTATTTGAAATAGCATCAATTTTTTTTGAAAAAGTAGATTTTTGAAATCCACCAATGATAACTATTATATTCCTCATAAAGTCTTTAGGAAATAACTGCTCATAATTTTTAATTAGTTTTCCTTTATTTGATAATAAGATTATTTCTGGATTTTTATATTCAGAAATGAGATCTTCGAAATTACCATCGACCTGAGAAATTAATGGCATATTGTTAACTTTTACGTTTATAGATCTATCTATCATAAGTTTAGCCATTAACCCTTTAAATCTGTTATAATTTCTAGCAATTCTAATTTCTGGATTGAATTTAAAAATTAAATCATGAATTGTATGGATGAATAAGATTAAATTCCCACTCTTATTTAGGGATGAACCTAAAGCGTTAAGTAGGCAGGCATGGGTTATATCAGGTCGCCCTCTCTTTTCAATATTTTTCAAATTTTTCATAGCAGAAAAATGTAGAGCATTATCCAATAACTGTGATGAATAATTTCTTTGAGATATATTTTGTCTAACAGCTGGATGGCTTCTAATTTGCTTAGGAATTAATTCCAATCCACATTCTGCTAAAATAATTATTAATGGCATTTAGTTTTACCAGTTTTTTTCTATAATCATTAATACAAGCATTTCAATTTTTTAATTTTATGAAGTATCTAGTAGTTTTGTTACACTCAAAACAAGTTAAAGATATATGACTACCTTTTCCTTTATGTGAATGCAATCTGACCCTATAATTTAATCCCGGATACAAGAGCGTTTTACATTTATGACAAATACGCTTTTTCCACTTAAAAGGTATTTTTATCTTAGCTCTTTGAGCATAACGTCTTGCTAAAAAAGTGTAACGATTTGCCAGAGTTTTATCATTAGGAAAAACTTCATGAGCTCTTTGAAATAAATAAAGCATCCTAGTTTTTGCAATCTTTTTTACAATGTATTTAAAATTTTTATTCCTTCTAGGCATTTAAATTAACTTTACAACATATTTAGTTAGACTTATTAAAGTCATATAAGGAAAGTATAAACATTTTACCTCTTACATCTATTAAATAAGAGTTGGATAACTGTGAAATTTTATAAGCTAATGTTTTTATATTTGATTTTGTAGCAACAGACTTTAATGCCTTGATTTTTATCACTTTATATCTTTTCAATAATTTATTTACGTGTTTGATAAATTCGTTTGTAACCCCATTTTTTCCTAAAATACAATTTGGTTGTGATAATAATGTTTTCTTAAATTCTTTTTGATAATCCATCGTTCTAAAAACAAAAAATAGGAAAAATTTTTAATTTATTCTGACTTTTTAAACGTATTATATTTAATAAAGAAGTATAGAATTAAAAATCATGTCTATATATGTCATTCAACCGGAAAGACTTGTTGAAGCAATAGCAGAAAAATTAATAGAGTATTCGGAAATTTCTCCTCCTGAAGGGTCAGAATTTTGGAAAACTGCATTTTTTAAAGAATTAGCACCTCTGGATTCTGAGAAATTCTGGTATATCAGATGTGCCTCTCTTCTTAGAAAGGTGAAAAAATTTGGACCTATAGGTGTAAATAAACTTAGAAAGTTTTATGGGGGAAGAAATAGAAAAGGATCTGGTCGAAATCACTCTGCAAAGGGAAGTGGAAAAATTATAAGAGTAGCTTTGCAACAATTAGAAAATGCAAAATTACTTGTGAAAGTTGAAAAAGAAGGAAGAATAGTTTCTGCTGAAGGCACAAGTTTATTAGAAAGAACGGCATATGCAATTTTAAGACAGTAAACCTAAAATTTGAAATCGTTAGGGATTTAACGTGAGTAACGACGAAGAATTAGAGAATATTAGAAAAAGAAAATTACAGGAATTACAGCAACAAGCTGCTCATCAACAAATTGCGGAAGCTCAACAAAAAGATTTTGAAACAAAAAAATATCAACTGATGAGAAAGATATTAAGCCAAGAAGGAAGGCAAAGATTAGAAAATATTCGGATGGTTAAACCAGAATTCGCAGAGCAAATAGAACTACAATTGATTCAATTATTGCAATCAGGACAGCTAAGAGGAGCAATACCTCTACCAGATAAAGCATTTAAAAAGCTTTTAGAACAAATATCTTCAATGGGAAAAAAAAAAGAATTTAATATAAAAAAATAATATAATTATTAAAAATTGTAAAGAGAATAAGATTCATGGCAAGAAATAAAAATTTACCTTCTAAATTACGAAGAGCAAAAAAGTTTAAACAGAGTCAATCAATTCCAAGCTGGGTTACAATAAAAACAAATCGTAGAGTCAAAACAAGCCCTTACTCGAATAGAACATGGAGAAATACAAGACTAAAACGAGATTAAAAATAACTAATTACTAAATTGAAGGATAATGGCAAAAAAGGAAAAAGATATTAAATTAGAGGATTTAGAAAAAGAATTGGAAGATTCTGAAGAAATTGAAGAAATTGAAGAATTTAGCTTAGATGAAATCTCAGAAGAAGAAGAAATAAGTGAAATTTTTGAAGAAGACGTTTTAGAAAGAGAAGAAGTAGAGGAATTAGAAGCTCCTAAAGAAGAAATTATTGATGAAAGGATATATATAATACCTCTTGCAAAAGCACGAAAAGGACCTAGAAACAAACGAGCTAAAAAGGCAATTAGATATTTAAAAGAATATATGACACGGCACTTTAAACCAGAATCTTTAATAATTACTCAAGAAGTTAATGAACGCATTTGGTCAAGAGGAATTCAAAAGCCTCCTAGAAAACTAAAAGTTAGGGCAACTAAGAATATTGATGGACTAGTGGTTGTCTATTTAAGTTAAGTTTTACCAATTCTTACATAATTTCAAAATTAAAATACTCTTTTTAGATAAAATTTAATGAATTAGAATCAAATCAGTTTATCATAAATGGCAATTATCAAAGTTCAAATTTTCGGCAGGAGTTTGGTTGGAGTATATTTGACTGCGAATAATTCGTATATACTATATCCCCCAACATTACTAAAACCACAGCTTAAAAAATTTAAATCAGTTTTTCAAGAGCCTTTTTATCCCCTTACAATTAATAATTCTAATTTATTAGGTGTCTATTCAGCTTCAAATAAATACGGAATAATAGTTCCTCATATTATAAGAGAAGACGAACTGAATAACCTAAAATCATATATGAATGATTCGTATAATATAGGAGTTTTAAAATCAGTAGATAATGCTTTTGGAAATTTAATCTTATGTAATGATAAGGGGGCAATAATTAGCTCATTTTTAGAAAGTTACAAGTCTGAGATTGAAGATATTTTAAATGTTGAGACTGTTATTTACGAATTTGCAGATTATTACCTTCCTGGTTCAATATCATTGGCTAATAATTATGGTTGTTTAGTCCATCCACTATCTACGGATGAACAAATTGAATTTATAGCATCAATTTTAAAGGTTGAAGAGGTTGATGTTTCAACGGTGAATCGTGGTGTACCATATTTAAGTTCAGGTGCAATTGTAAATGATAAGAGCGGAATTTTCGGATCTTACTGTACAGGTCCTGAAATGATGCGAATTACAAGTGTATTACAAATATAAAGAGATTTCAAAAATATGTTATTTCTTATTGAATTTTTAAATTGTCTCAAAATTTAACAAGAAGTAAAATACAAAATTTAATATTTTTAGAATTATTATCATATTTTAAAAGCTTTGAGATAGTGGTTTAATTTAGTATGTCAGAGATAAAAATTTTCAGAATTATTGGCAACTACAAAAAAAATCATAAAAAATATTTGTTTAGAAAAGAAGTTCGCTCCTTGAAGGAAGAAGATGCTCTTGAAAAGGCCTTAAGTCAAATTACATCAATTGGTATATATAGACGTCAGATCAACATTCAAGAAGTAAAAGAAATATCTCTGGAAGAATCTCAAGATTATCTTATTCGAGAATTATCTGAATAAATAAAAAATAATTTATAATAGATTAGATAAAGATGGAACCTTCTCAAGAATACCAAGAACAATTAATGCAAATTCGATACTTAAGGGAACAGCATAATATGCTCCAAGGACAGTTAGAAATAGTTAATGCATCTCTTGGAAATATTTTGAATACTAAAACAACTATTGAAAACTTAAAAGAGGGAGTAAAGCAAGATGATGAGATTCTTGTTCCAATTGGTGGTCTAGTTAATATAAAAGCAGCAATTAAAGATACAGAGAAAGTTTTATTAGCTGTTACTCAAGATGTTATAATTGAGAAGGATTTAGATGGAACTCTTGAATTTCTTGGTAAATTGAGCGAACAACATAATAAACAAATTCAATTTTTAAGAACTCAATTACAGAAGGTAGAAATGACTCTACAACAAATTTCTCAAAATGTTCAAAGAGGTTATACCTAAAAATAGAATTTTTTAATTAACCTCGTTTTAATTAATACTATATTTTAAATGCTAATGGAGAAATAAATGCTTGAAAAATTAAAAAACACTTTTTCTTCATTTGTTAAAAAAACTTTAACAGAAAAAAAGTTAGATGATGCCATCAATGATCTAAAATTACTTCTTTTGAGTAATGATGTAGCTATTGACACTGCTGACGAAATTTGTACTAAAGTTACTGAGGCTTTTAAAGGAGAACAAATTGGAAGGTTGACATCAACTCAAAAAATGTTATTCGAAACTTTAAAAGATACAATAACTGAGATTTTAACACCTGAAGAAGAAATTGATTTATTTGTAGAAATTAATAAGAAGCAAAATAAACCTTATGTAATTGTTTTTCTTGGGGTTAATGGTACAGGAAAAACTACCACTATGGCAAAAATTGCTCACCTTTTAAAGAAAAACAGATTCTCTATTGTAGCCGCCGCCGCAGACACCTTTCGAGCTGCTGCAATTGAACAATTATCATATCATATGGACAATGTGGGAATAAGAGTCATTAAACATGAATATAAATCTGATCCTGCCTCCGTCGCTTATGATACCATTGAACATGCCAAAGCTAAAAAGATAGATGTTGTTTTAGTTGATACAGCTGGACGTCAAGTTACTGACAAAAATTTAATGATAGAAATCCAAAAAATATGTAGAGTTGCTCAACCTGATTGCAAGGTGTTTGTGGGAGATTCTCTTGCTGGAAATGATGCTTTATATCAAGCAAGAGAATTCGACAAGCATGTTGGAATTGATGCCAGTATTTTAACTAAATTAGATGCTGATGCAAAAGGTGGTGCTGCCTTATCGATTTCGTTTGAAACGAAAAAACCAATTTTATTTATTGGTGTAGGTCAAAGTTATGAGGATCTTAAACCTTTTGATAGAGATTTATTCATTTCAATTATACTTGAGCTTGTTTAATCTAATATCACACTTCAATCTTAACAGATAAATTTTTATCTAACAATACTTTATTTTTAATGTGTCAAATTACCCGAAATATGAAAAATACAATAAAGGTAATAAGAAAAAGAAACCTGGTTATTATACAAGACTGGTTATATTCTTCAAAAATTCAAAGAGAATAATTAAAATAGCAAATAAACCTAAGCGAAAAGATTATTTCTTAGTTTTTAAAATTTGTGCCATAGGAATCGTACTTTTGGGTGCTGTTTCATATGTAATACAACTAATCTTTTCACTGCTTGATTTTCTTCATTGAAGACCATTCTGTATGAGAAAACTTTTCATTTAGAAAAAATGTGTTAATATTTGCTCAGGAATAGTTAATTCATCTTCTTTATTTTTACAAGCAATGAATTTAATTTTCATATTTATTGAAAGAGAAAGAAGTCTTTTTGTTAAAATGCCATCGATAATTAAATATTGAGTATTTTTAAAGGCTCTAATTTTTTCATAAATATCACCTACGGGCATATCAAACAACTCTTCAAGGCTCTTACTAAATCCAATAGCGAACCCTGGTCTAACATTCTTAGTTGCTTCAATAATTATGTTTTCATCTTTAACTTTAAGTTTCTTTAATATCTTTTGAAAACCATCAATAGTATCGCCGTATTGTTTTTCTCTCATATCACTTGCTTTAATATTTTTAAATGATTTTGCAGGTTTTTTATTTTGTAAAGCTTTTATCATCTGTTTACGTGTTAACTCTTCAACTTCAAACCCATCAGGAGCTCTAGCAATATTGTTAACTTTAGTGACTTGTAAAAGTTCATTAAGGATAATTGTACCACCACGGTCTCCATCAACAAATGCAGTTACTGATTTCTTTTGTTTAGCTAATTTGATTACGGATTTAGGCACATGAGTTCCTTGAACAGCAACAGTATTTTTAACTCCAATTCTTAATAAATTAAGAACATCCGCTCGACCTTCCACAATAATCAATTCTGGATTCTTGTCCACATCTGGACCTGCTGGAAGCTTTTCTGGACCCCATGAAATTATCTCTCCTAGTTTGATATCTGTATCAATTTTTTCTTCTATTTCACTTTGATCTAAAGATTTTTGATCCCATTCTTTTAAAAGCTCAGCTGCTCTTTCAATAATTCTTTTACGTTTAGTTTCCCTAACATCTCGAATTTCGATTAGGTTAATTTCAGCTTCGCAAGGTCCAACACGAGAAACAGTCTCAACAGTCGCTGCTAATAATGCAGTCTCCTTTCTTGTCAGTGATGATGGAATTTTAATAGAGCCTTCAGAAATTCCCTCCTTTGATTCATTTTCTACTTCTATTCTTCCGATTCGTCCTGATTTCTGTAGGTCCCTCAAGTCAAGGTCTAAAAGTAAACCCTCTGTTTGTCCAAAGATTGCCCCTACAACATCAGATTTCTCAACAACACCTTTAATTGTGAATTTAACTTCTATAATGTATTTAGTTGTAAACTCATTTTGATTTGTAATCTTAATCACTTCCTTTTTTATTTTTTTATTTATTCAATAAACCAAGTTTAAAGGAAGTCCTATAGAGTAGAAGTAGAATCTAGCCAACTGAATTAGAAATAGTGCTAAGTAAATTATTTCTAATTAGATTCTAAAACATATTGTCTATTAATATAATATTGTAAATTGTTATTAAACTTGAATTATAAGCCTACTTCTTATTTTTAATTATAAGACTGACCACTAATTTTGATTTACTGAACTGATTATAATTTTATTTATTTTTTATTAATTTTTTAATTGATTTGATTAATTGATTAAAACTTTTGATGCTTT
>JAZGEW010000133.1:0-11110 GCA_036478875.1 Promethearchaeia archaeon
TCAATTATTTTTTAAAATTATAATTATTATTATTCGAAGTTAATTGTGCCAAATTATAGATTTTCAATACTGATTCCTTCATGGAATGATGAAAAATACATCACTAAATGTATAGATTCGCTATTAAGCAATAAATATGAGAATTTTAAAATTATTCTTATTGCGGGTGGCACTGGGAAAGATAATTCTTATAAATGTGCTTTAGAACTCCAAAAAAAATATCCTGATAAAGTAGTTGCGATTGAACAAAAAAAAGGAACAAAAAATAAGGCTTTAAATCAAGGCTTAAAAGAAGTTGATGGAGATATTATTGTTCTTACAGATATAGATTGCATTTATCAGGTAAATTGGTTAACTAGGATTAATGAGATCTTTCAGAATCGTAAAATTAACGTTATAACGAGTTATGCATTACCTTTCCCAAATCAAAAAAGTTCCTTGGCTGAATATAACAATATAAAATATGGTTACAATCTTGTGAGTTGTTGTGAACAAGGTAAAATAATAAAAAGTACAAAACTTTGTGGCGCTAATTCTATGTTTCGAAAAGAAATTTTTTTGAAAAAAATAGGAAAATTTGATGAAAACATACCAACTGGAGATGATAAGATTTTAGGAATGACTTTTAATAAGAAAGGAGAGGATATCTATTATTTTAATGATATTTACATTTTCTCCGAGTGTTATTCGAATAGTATGAAGAATTATATTAAGCATAGGATTAGATGGGCACGAGATTTATTTATAATTTTGAATAAAAAAAACATCTTAAAAATTCTAATGTCATTTGGAATCGCAATATTCAAACTATTATATCCAATAGGAATTTTAATTTATTGGTTATTTTTTTCAAAATTAGAGCTATTATTCCTGTTTTTATTATTGCTCCCATGGTTTGCTTTTTTCATATTATATCTTACTTTCTTTTATTTTCAATTAAAAAAGTTAAGTATAGAGATTAAGGTTAAATTAGATACTACCTTTAATTTTAAAAAAGCTTTTAAAATAGTCCCAATATTGTTTTTTGCTTACTCAATTATTACTATAGTAAGTGTAGTATATCCTAAAAGAAGTAATTGGTAAAGGTGGGTTTTTATGGAACACTCTATATCAATAATCGTACCTGCATGGAATGAAGAACCGTATTTATTAAAAACATCCAAATTTCTAAAGAGATTAAGCCTACCCTTTAAATATAGTGAAATAATCTTTGTGGCAGGAGGAAATGATGATACATTTAAAATTTGTAACAAATTTGAATTAAACAATTTTGATAATGTTATTACAATAAAACAAGAACCTGGTGATTATAAAAGCGGTGCGTTGATTAAAGGATTAAAACAAGCAAAGGGAGATTATATAATCTTAATTGATGCTGATGTATTTGTATCACCAAATTTAGTTATTGAAATAAGTAAATTAATGCTAAAATTTGATTCTGTCTGTTGTAACTTTATCCCCATGATTAATAAAGGATTTTGGTACGATTATTATAATATAATAAAATTAATTTGGGCTCAAAATCCAAAAAATTTAAATTCATTAATTGGTGGAGCGACAATTTCTTTAAATAGAGATGTAATTGATGAAATTGGAATTGAGAGGTTCTTTTCGCAAAATACCACGGCTGGTGTGGACTATTATATGAGTTTAATGCTAAAAAAGTATAATAAGTCCATAGGTTTTGTTAAAACTGCACGTGTAATTATGCCAAGACCTAACAATATAAAAGATTTTATTAAAGATTGGAAGAGATGGTTAACTGCTTTTGTATCATTACATAAGGGTGATAAAAAGTTTCTTTTTAGCAATTTATTTCTGGACTTTTTACATTGTTTATTTCCACCTTTAATCTTCTTATCCAATTTTAAAAAATTGATGAAAATTTCAAAAGGAGAATATCTGAAAGTAAAAATCCATTTCATTTTATTTATTATTGAATTTATTAAAAAATTTCTCAGTATAAATGCGATTTTAAGAAATTTTTCTAAGAGCCAGAAAAGTTTAGGACATTTTAAAGGTGTGGATCGCTATTTTTAATTATAAAGTGAAAAATATTACTCTTAACTACAATCTTTAATACTATTTAATTTTTCTATCAACTATGGGTTTTAAAAAAAGATGTTTTAATTTTTCAAAAAGATTTATTAGAGAAAAAGACGGTGTCATTCGTGCAGAAAGTATTGTATGTAATGATGAATGGAACAAGTATAAAAAATTAATAGGTAAGGGATATGAATGGTATATAATAACTCCAGCTAATTATGATTATTGCAAATGTGTTTACAACTTAAAGATTGAAAAAGAAGAATTTATAAAAATCTTAAAAGAAAGAATAAAATTTTTGAAGGAACATAAAGAAAAAATACAGTTATCTATCTTTTTATGTAAAGTTAAGAAATTTTTAGATGATAACCTTCAAGAAGAGAAATTTAAAGAAGCTTTTGAATTTTTAAATGAAGTAAATTTAAAACCTGAAAAATTTTATCCAATAGATATGGTATATAATCAATTTACATTAAAAATTGCTGAAAAATATGGATTAGAAAAATTGACAGATTTTAGCCTCTTCATTAATAAGCTGCTGTTGAAAATTATAAAATTAATAGGAATTAAATTAAGTTTTATTAATAGTCTCTACAATTTTCTTAAAATGAGAGACTATAAGAATATAGTATATTTAATTTTAGGAGAATTAAGAGATGTAAAAGAAAAAACAGTTCATACTGAAGCTTTTATGAGAAATGATCTTTGGAATTCTATAAAAAATAAAATAATAGGGAAGGCGTATACTTGGTTTGTAATAACTCCTGCTGATTATGAATACTGCAAAATATATTTTAATATAAATATAGATAAAAATAAATTTACTAACACTTTAAAAGAAAGGATCAAATTTTTAAAAGATAATAATGAAGAAATTCAACTACATATCCATTTATGCATGTATAAAAATTTATTAGATAATAAATTACAAGAGAGAAAATTTCATGAAGCAATGGATTTTATGAACTCTTTAGATATAAAGCCAAATAAATTTGTTGCGGGATGGTGGATTTTTAATAGAAAAACAGTTAATATAGCAAAAAAGTATGGTTTTAAAGAGATTTTTGATTATACAATTAACCCCTTTAGGAAAAAAATTAAGATAAATGGAATTTCTCTAAGTTATGTACATAAATATTGGCATGATTTTGATTTTATTTAATTATATAAGTGGTTTAGTCATATTTATTAGAATTCTATTATTATTGCCTTTATATACTAAAAAAGTCTATTAGACTTCTATTTAACTTAGGTGAAGCTTAATCAATTTGGAAAAGAATAAACCTTAGTCTTTAAAATGATAATAGAAATTTGCTTAAGTTTTTTTGGTCTTGGTGCTGTAATGAGACGTGCAAGACAAGAAGTACAAGCCCTATTAAATGCGGGTCATGAAGTCACTGTAATTACGGATTTAAAATATTTAAAATATTTACGTTCTTTCAAAAATTTTAGAGGAAAACTATATATAAAACCCATTAAACTTCTCTATATATATAGATTTAGAAAAATATCTAGTGAACTATCATTTGCATTTCAGATATATTATGCATTAAAATCGATAATGAAAAAAAGTAAAATCGACCTAATCATCGCTCACGGTACTACTTATTGTTATGGGGTAGCTCCGTTTGCTAATAAATATAATATTCCCGCAACATGGGTAATTCATGATTTAATTAAAGATCGTATCGCAACGGGAAATCCTTATAATCGGTGGGAAACCCTGCTATATAAACATGCTAATCGTTATGCCATAACAAAAATACCCCTTCTAATCGCTACTTCAAATTATTCCAAAAAATTAGTTCTAATAGAAGGTGCCAAACCAGAAAGTGTATTTATTAAATACAATCCTGTTGATACAAACTTATTTTCTCCAGATAGAAATGTAAATAAAAATATAGATATATTATTTATAGGTCGTTTTTCTGTTGAAAAAGGGGTGGATATCTTAATTGAATCAACAAAACTTCTCTCAAAAAAAATGAAAATTTTATTAATTGGAGATGGACCATTAAAGAATAAATTAATTAAGCAAACGAATGAGGCTAAGCAAGATATTAAATTTGCGGGGTGGATAGCATTCGATGATCTACCTTATTATATTCGGCGTTCTAAATTAGTTGTAACACCATCTAGGTCAGAATGTCACGCTACAGTTCCTTTACTAGCGATGTCTTGCGCTGTGCCTGTTGTTGCTTCAGGAGTAGCTGGAATGGAAGATTCTATTGATGACAAAAAAAACGGATGGCTATTGGTTAAAAATAATGCTGAAACTTTGGGCGAGCTTCTAGAACAAATCTTTTCTGATGAGAATAAATTAAAAACCATGGCTGAAGAAGCATTAATCAAAGCTGAATTATTCTCTGAAGCGAAATTTAATGTTGAAATAGTGAGATTTTATGAGGATTTAATTAAAAATTTTAAGAAGAATTCCTAAAACCTGAGTTTTCTTTTCTTTAAAATTAAAAATACAAGTTGAATTGAAAAAAGAAAAAATTAATTTATTTATATCCTTTAAATTTTTAAAATATTTAAAACATTTTTCAAAATGAAACACCCAAACATTTTCTTTATTGTTTTTGATACTCTCAGAGCAGATAAACTATTTCTTAAGTACAATAATGTTTGTTTAACACCATTTTTAAAAAAATTAGTAAAAAATTCAATTCACTTTCAAAATTGCATCGCCAATTCCCCTTGGACTTTACCTTCCCATATTTCAATGTTTACTGGTCTATATCCTTCTCAAAATTTGTTAATTAGTGAGAAACTTGACTATATAGGTAATAAAACGCCCATACTAGCAGAGATTCTTAAAGATTTGGGATATTCTACGATTTGTTTTACAGAAAATGCATTTATTAGTAATGTTTATGGATTAGTAAGGGGTTTTGAAAAGGTTTTTACAGTTTGGGATTGGAATCCTTGGATAAGAGAGAAATATCCTTTATCAAAATATCTTTTGATTCTAAATAAAATAGACGCTTTTATTAAACATAAAATCAAAAATAAATACTTTTTATATGCATGGATTAATTTTAGAGATAGAAATAAAAAATTGGTTAAATTTTTAATAAAAAAATTATTTTTAAAACATCTACTTTCTAAACTGAAAAATGACACGATTAAAGATTTAGATGCCTTTAATACATTTCTTAATGGATTTTCCAATGAAAATCCAATTTTTATTTTTTTTAATTTTTTATCGGTGCATGATCCTTATATTCCATTAATAGATGCGTTTCATCTTTTTGATATTAAATCTCGAGATTTTAATATAATTCGGGATATGCTAGTTGATCCATTAAAGAAAAGATTGGATGTAGATATAAAGTCTAAATTTTTATCTAAAAAGGAGATTAATACAATTGAGAGATTATATAATTCTTGTGTGTATTCATGCGATATAGTTATGAAAAAACTGTTTGACATATTACAGGCTAATAATTTGCTTAAAGACTCATATTTAATTATTACCTCTGATCATGGTGAACATTTAGGCAGTATTTCAGACCGATTTTTATGGGAACATAGCACGTATCAAAGCGTTTATGAACCATTAATAAAGGTACCGCTCATTTTATATAATCCAGATTATAAACAAAAAATTATTAATGAACAGGTTCAACTAAAGGACTTATTTCATACAATATTACATTTAACTGGAATACCTGAATCTAAAAATAAGTATTTAGATAAAACTAAATCAATAATACATCAATTAGAAAATAACTCAACTCCAAAGTACATTATTGGAGAGTATTTAAAACCTAAAAAAGAAATGGTTGACTTAATTAATGGTCATAGAAGGCTAATAAATAAAGAACTAATTTCCAAGATATATAATGATATTTACTTTGTAAGATCTGAAAATGATAAATTTATTAAATATAATAAAGTCCAAGATGAATTTTTTAATTTAGCAGAAGATCAATTTGAAGAAATTGATATTGCTAGTGAAAATAATAGTAAATATAATAAAATGAAATTAAAACTTGAGAGTTTTTTAAAGAAAATTTATGATAAAGCTGAAATAAAAAGAATTATCACAAGTAAAGAGAAAGATAAATTAAAAAAAGCAATAAAAAAATTCAGCACTAATGGATTATAATTTTATTTGCATTGACATTGAAATATTTTATGTCTAAAAAATTAATTTTATATGGTTTTAAAATCAAATCCACTAACAGCATGAGTAATTTTTGATATCTCATCCGATTTTTTGAAATCTCGGAAATGAATGTTTTTGATCTCTTTGAATTTTTAGACAATTTCTGGTTTTTTCTCTATTAAATTCTTTAATTCATCTGGATCTTCTACTAAATTAAATAGGTATTCTTTTTTCTCTTCTTCATTTAAAATATATTTCCATTTTTGTGTTCTAATAGAAAAGATTCGAAATCCTTTTTCTTTTTCACGTATAAATCTTCCATTTTTACGATATGATTCAGAAATGACGAATCTTTCTCTCTCTAATGATTTACCTTCCAACAATGGCAATAAACTTTCACCTTGAAACAAATCTGGAATCTTTATTTTAAAATAATCTAAGATAGTTGGACCAATATCAATCAATTGAACAAGTTCATGAGCACTCTTTGCAACATTTCTATTTCCCATTTCAACCATAAATAGTGGAATTTTTAATAATTCATCATAAGCATAACCACCATGATTTAAAAATTTATGTTCGTAAAAACCTTCACCATGATCAGAGGTAATAATAACTAAACAGTTTTTTTTAAATCTCTTTTCTAAGAATTTAAATAATTTAGCTAATTTGTCATCAACATAATTAATTTCACCATCATAAAGATTAATCATATCATATAATCTTTTAGTATTTAGATTTTCTGTTGGTTGCCAAAAAACATTGTTCAATAAGAAATCTTTTTCTTGAGTATGTAATATCACTGGCAAATTTTTCAGTGGTTCTTAAAAAAATATTAGACTATTTATGTTCTAATAGCCAATTCTTTATATAATCTTGAAGTTTTATTTTTGGACTCCATTTAATTTTAGACTTAGTAAAAGAAATATCTGCTAATGTTTCCATCATTTCACCCTTTCTTTCTGGAATATAAATAGTTTTATGGGAAAATAATTCTGATAGTTCATTAATAGAAAGATTTGTTCCCGTACCTAGATGGAATATCTCACTATCCCATTCACCTTTACCAATTTCGATTAAACCATCACAAATGTCGAATACATGAATAAAATCTCTTCGTTGTTTACCATCACCTGTAATTGTAAGGGGATTATTTTTTATATATTGTTGTTCAAACACACTGACCACAGTAACATAAGGACCTTCGGTAGGATGTCGATTTCCATATACATTAAAAAATCTTACTATAGCTGTTTTTAGATTATATAATTTATAATATAACCGAAAAATTTCTTCACCAATCCATTTACTATATGAGTATGGATTTAAAAAATAGCCCCCCTCTATGGCACTAGTAGAAGCATACACTACTTTACAATTTTTTATTCGTGCTAATTCAGCTATTTGTAATGTACCATAATCATTAACACTAATCGTTTCAGCTGGATTCTTTAGGCTTTCTTGAATTCTTGCTAACGCTGCTAAATGATATATTGTATCAAGATTATCTAATTTTTTGATTAAATCAGAATTTTCTTTATTAATTATATCTCTTATATCATTTATAAAGTAAATAGCTTTTGGATTTTTATAGTTAATAGATCCAGATACTAAATTATCGATAACATATACTTCATTCTTCTTATTCATTACAAGTTTATCCACAAGATTACTACCTATAAATCCTAGCCCTCCTGTTACCAATATTTTTTTCATAAATTCAAACCCTTGATATAATTCACTTTTTTATTTTTTATTTTAACTTTATAAATTTAATTTATAAGAATAAACCAATTTAATTCAACGAAAAATTTTTACTATTTTTTAGATAATTTTATTATTGTAAAATACTTTTTTCTAAATTCTAAGATATTTTTTTGATGATTTCAGTTTTTAATTAATTAAATTTATATTTTACATAAAGAATTATGATAAATTAAGTATTCATTCAACAGATTTATTTCAAATATTAGATAATTTCAATAATTCTAATCTAATTGGAAAAATTCGATCTCTGAATTATTTTTATCTTTGAAAATCTTATTTCGTCAATAAGATTATAAAATGCCTTATTCTCTTAATTTAATGATTTTATTCACTTTAATGATAAGATTTTTTTCTCTGAAAATTTTGTGAATATTGAAAATATTATTTTAATTTTCTGATTTAATTAAAAGAATCAAAAAATTTTAAATCTTACCCGTGATTATCTAAGCTACTGTAAAACATAAATAATTAGTTATTTTTAATTCATTGGAAAGTTAGATTTACTTATCGTGCTTGAAATGTTATGTGTTCAAATAACTCTGAGCTATTTTAGTCATGGAGCTGTTATGAGGCGATCAAGGCAAGAAACCAGAGCATTATTAAATGCTGGTCATCGTGTCATTATCATCACAGATCTAAGGTGGAAATCAGCATATTCAGAAATGGAAGAATTTAAGGATAAACTCTTAATCATCCCAATCAAACCAATCTACATTTATAGAATTCGTAGTATTTCCTGCACATTATCTTTTTCTTTCAAAGCTTACTATGCTCTTAAGAAATTGGTAAAAAAAGAATCAATTGATTTAATTGTTATTCATGCATCGATTTATTCGTTTGCAATAGCCCGATTTGCTAAGAAAAATAATATTCCAACTGCTTGGGTTATGCATGAATTGATTAGAGATCGAGCAACTACAGGAAATCCTTACAATCGCTGGGAAACTATTCTTTTTATGCAGGCGGATTTTTATTCATTCTCGAAAATTAATTTTTTAATTGCGCTTGCTAAATATCATAAAAAATTTGCCATATTAGATGGAGCCAATTCGGATAAAATTTATATTAAATATAACCCAATAAATACGTTAGAATTCCATCCTCTATCCAATGTTTCAAAGGATATTGATATTTTATTTATCGGTCGCTTATCAATTGAGAAAGGAATAGATATTTTAATTGAATCAACCAAATACATATCAAAAAATCGAAAAATTATCATAATCGGGGATGGTATATTAAAAAAACCGTTAGAAGATCAAGCTAAACAAACAAATTTCGATATCGATTTTAAGGGATTTATTAAACACGAGTTGCTTCCTAATTATATTAATCGTGCTAAGATATTAGTGGCACCATCAAGATCTGAAGCTCATGCTGTAGTTCCTCTTGAAGCTATGGCCTGTGGTACTCCTGTAATTGCTTCTCGCGTGTCGGGAATGGAGGATTCAATTCAAAATAAAAAAAATGGTTGGTTATTGGATAAAAATAATTCAAAGACACTTGGGACTCTTATAGAAAAAGTATTGAATAATGAAGAAAATTTAAAGGTAATGAGTAAAGCTGCTCTTAAAAGATCAGAGTCCTTTTCAGAGAAAAGATTTAGTAAAGATATTGTTGAATTTTATGAAATGGTTGTAAGGAAATACAATATATATAAGAAGTTCTAAAATTATATTTTATTCCATTTAAAGTCAAAAGCTTTAATGGCATAAGTTATTTTTGACATCTCAGCTGATTTTGTTATTTCTTGAAAATGTTTATTTTTGATTTCTCTGAATTCTTTAAGTATTTCAGGATTTTTCACTATTAAATTATCTTTTTCATCTGGATCTTCCGTTAAACTAAATAAATATTCTCTTTTTTCTTCTTCATTAAAAATATATTTCCAATTATGTTTTCTAATGGAAAAAATTTTGAATCCATTTTTTATTTCGCGTATAAATCTTCCATTTTTTCGGTATGATTCAGAAATAACACAATCTTCTCTGATTAATGATTTACTTTCCATTAATGGAAATAAACTTTTACCCTGAAAAACATCTGGAACATCTATATTAAAATAATCTAATATAGTAGGACCAATATCAATCAATTGAACAAGTTTTTGTACTTTCTTAGAAGCATAAATCTTTCCAATTTCAACTATAAACAAGGGAACCTTTAATAATTCATCATAAACATAACCACCATGATTTAAAAACTGGTGTTCGTAAAATCCTTCACCATGATCTGATGTTATGATAACTAAGCAGTTTTTTTTAAATCTTTTTTCTAAGAAATTAAAAAGTTTGACTAGCGTATTATCAGTATAATTCATTTCACCATCATAGAGATTGATTAAATTATTTAATCTTTCAGTGTTTATGTAATCCTTCGGATTCCAAAAAACCTTATTTAATAAAAATGCTTTTTCTTGAGAACTGATATATTTATGAGTAAATTTGAATAAATTTTTAGAGGGAGGATTATATGGCCAATGAACATCCATAAAATGTGCCCAAATAAATAATGGTTTTGAGGAGTTAAACTTTTTTAAGAAATCTATAACTTTTCTAACAATATAGGACGCGGTAAATCCCATTCGATTAGCTTGGGTAATCTTTTCTCTAATATAATTTATATTCTTTAGTCGATCTACAAACATATCTATAAATTTAATATTTAACAAATTCAGAAGAACTTTATTAATCCGCGATCTTATTTTTGTGAAGAATTCTTGTTTAATTATTGGAGAAATAGAACTTTTTTTGTCTTCTTCTGTTCCTAATTGTACATTAAAATTTATTCCTTCAATAAAATCCTTGAATCCTCTATGATAATTAAAATATGCCCCTAAATTAGGATTGCTATGGATTCCGTAGCAATATATCTTATTTTCATCTAATATCTGAGGGAATGTAAGCTTCTGGTTAGGAAGCGGACTAAATCCCCCATTTAAATAAGGCAATACTGAAGAAAATATTGATGAAAATGATGACGCTGTTTCAGGTCCATTTGCTAAGGCGTTTAGGAATCTAACTCCTTTATTCACAAACTTTTCTTGATTGGGGGCTGTATTTCGTAAATAACCATATGATTTTAAATGATCTGATCTCAAACAATCAATCGTTATTAAAACTACAACTTTTTGATCTGATTTACTTGTCAAATTGCTTTTTTTTTTTTTAATTAATAGAAATA
>JAZGEW010000134.1:0-6164 GCA_036478875.1 Promethearchaeia archaeon
GGCGTACGTGGAGAATTAGAGAAAAAGACACAGGAAATTTCACCCAATTTAAAGATAACTTGACTCAACTAGAGCGACCCTAATCTATTTTGTCGAGTGAGTGGGGTTTGACATTAAAGAAAAAAAAATAAAAAAATTATTTTTTATATTTTTGAATAAATAATTTAATTCCATTCTTTCCTATATATCTTTTTGATTTAAATATTAGTATTGGGGTCTTAGAGTCTCCAATAGGTCCTTTAAATTTACAATTCATATTTGCATCAGCTAAATCTCCAATAGCTTCACGGTCATCTTTGCCAACATCAAAATATAATATAGGAATTTTTCCGGATTCCATTTTTCAAACCTTTATTAATTTTTATGATTTATGGTTTATTTAGAATTTTTTGAATTATTATATCGGTAGGGACATCAAATTTATAGTAATTTTTAGGTTTTACCCATTTTGGTAATTCATCAACCAAAAAATTATTTCTTATTTCTTCATAGTTATTATTTCTATTTTCAAATATTGCTGGAAATATTCCCGTTGTGAATGTTTTACGATGTTTTTGTTTGAAACCTTTAAATACATAGTCTGAGGGTAACAAAGGTTCTATTTCAGATAAAATTTTATCAAAATTTCCTCTTACACGCTCTTCATCAGAAAACATATTTAATATATCTTCTTTTATAATCCAATTATCTCTTTTATCTTGGAGTGTATCAATTATAATATCATCAAGACCATTTATTCTCCCTATAAGGAGTTCAAAAAATCCTAGAATTCGAGCTTTAGACAAATCATGTTTAATTGACACAATTATATTTGTTCTCTCTTTAAATATATTACACATTGTATAATTATATTTAATTTCATCAACTACTCCCCCAGAAATTTTCTCTGGGAAATATGGTCTATATGCAATCAGCCCGCTTTTACTCTGATTTATTAGATTAATGTCTCGAGAGGTGACCTGTAATCTAATCAAGTCAGACAATAGCTCCAACAAACCAGAAATCTTTTCTGTATCATTGGAAGTTAGAACTGACATTTTACATTTAGCTGGATTGAATTCGTCGTATTTTTCTAATCTACTTACAAGTGGGGGACCAATTTGTGATTTTTTGCCATAAGGTAAATCAAGTCTTGGGTGTAAATCAGGTATATACATTTTATGGTCATTATTTTTCTTTTCCTTAATTCTCAGCTCATCAATACTACCTGGAAGAAACATAACATTTTTATCATTATTATCTATAATTGTTTTAGCAAAATTATTTATTTCACTAGCAAAACCAGGTATTATATCAACAGATTTCCTTCGGATTGCTGAGATAGGATGCGCTAAATAAAAAATATTTAGTTGTTCGTATAGGTTATCAATAATCCTTCTAATTAAAAAAATAGGATGTTTTATTGCGACAATGAATAACTTTGTTTCAAACATTTTAGATAATAAACGAGAAATATTGGTTTCTAATTGTCTCCATTTTAAAATTGAAATATAATTCTTTATAGAATTGTAAATAGCTTCAAAAGCATCCTCAGACCCCAGAATATCATTAAACATTTGCCCTTGATCTACTAGCCTTTTATAAATGTCATATATATCATCAATTAAAACAATGATGCACTTGACTCTTGATTTCAATTTTAATAGACTTTCGAAGTTTATTATGGAAATTAATTCACAAGTACCTTGATGATAATATGATGCATGCATAGAAAGAAAAATGTTGCTTTCTAGCGGGATTTTAGTAATTTCCTTCTCTATATCCCCATATGCTTCTTTCCATGTTTCAGATTGATAGGGTATTGGTTCAGATAAAAATATTTTAAAATTGGACTCGTATATCTCCTTAATTCGATCTTCAATATAAAATGTGTTTAAATTTTTAATTTCTGGATTATTTAACCTAGATAAACACTTTTTTGCTTGGATTCCAGATTGCCCAGTAAAAATTATTAAATTTTTGTTAGATATTGTCAATTTCTTAAATGATAATCCTTTAAATTGGAATTTTTGTTAAAGAAGATTTGTAACTAATGTTAATAATACTTTTACATCTTTATAAATAAACTGGTGTTTTATAGTTAATAATTAGTTTCACTCTTGTTGATTATTCAAGTTAAGGGTGTTGAAATACTTAATTTTTACAATAATATAAAATTTTTATATTTAAAACCTTATTATTATACTTAGAAATACACTTTTAAAAAAAATGTATAAAAAAGATTGACATGTCACAAGAAGAAATTGTTGATATTGTTATATTAATCCCAAAGGATGATGAGTTTAAGGCGTTTATATCAGCATTTGGTATAAAGTTAGAAAAAAGTGATGGAGAATTAAGAGAGGGACAATTATTTTATAAATTTAACTTTCCCACAGAAATAGGTGATTCCATTTCTAATTTCTCTATAAATGTAGTATTAATAGATGACCAAGGTAATGAAATATCAAGTAGTATAACAGAACAGGTTCTCACAAAATTTGATCCTGCTTTAATATTCCTATTAGGGACCGCTGCAGGTCGTGAGGGCAAGGTAAAAATAGGAGATGTAATCATTTCATCTTTGGTTATTGGAGCTATTGAATGGCGAATTGATGAAGAACATACTGCAAGACCACGACATCATACACCTCCTGAGAAGATTATTGTTGATGTAAAAAGATATATAGGTGAAACTTTCCATAAAGATGAATATTTATCTATTTTAAACAACAATTTGAAGGATTTATATCAGGAAAGCAAAATTCTTGAAATCTTCTTGAATCCTATAACAAAAATTGAGACAGGTGTGATTTCTAGTACTGATAATCTCTATGTTAACCCAGAATACCTTCAAAAAGTATGGGGTATTGATGAGAGAATTCGGTGTGTTGATATGGAGAGTGGGGGTTTTGGGAAAGTTTGCAAAAGTTATCAACGAAAGCAATGGTTAGTAGTTCGAGGTATATCTGATTATGGAACAAAGGAGTCAAAACAAGAAAAATTTCGAGTAGCTGCGGCTTTCAAGGCAGCATTATTTCTAAAAATGTTTATATCAAATGGTCTTAAAGAGACACATCCTAAATGGATAAGAATTCCTGAATCTGAACAAGTAAAATTATCTTCTGATAATTTTTATACTCAATACGATATTATATCCTTTTTAAAACGAGAGATTAAAGAAAAATTAAATTTAGATCTTACTGAAATTGAAATAAATAGCTCAATATCATTTATCGATTTGTTATTTATATGCAAAGGTCGTGATAAAAAGGGAAGCGATCATTACAAAGTTATTTCCAAAATTAGAGAAAAATATTTCACAGAGAAATATTTAAATTATACTTATGAAAATGATTTAAGAGGAATAATACTTCATTGGTCGATAGAAGTTTTTTCGATTATTAATTTCTTGTCAATTGATCTTAGATCGAGTGTCATTTTAGAGGTTGGAGTAGGGAATGGGCTTGAAATCCCTTTTCTATTTAAAGAAGTAAAAGAAGTAATAGCAGTGGATATTTCTTATGCGATGCTTGAAGTAGTAAAGAAAAAAAATTCTTATGTAAACATAGTTCATAATCCAGCAGAAAAGCTAGATGATATTGATACAAATTCAATTGATCTTTATATTTCCCTTCGAACATATCAATCAAGTTTATTTGACATTAGTCAATCCCTTCGTGAAATGCAAAGAGTCCTTAAACCAAAAGGAGCAGTAATTTTATCAATTGCAAATGGATTTGTTAATGAAATTAAGGGAAAGAAAAAGATTATTCGGGGCTTATTAGTCCCTGGTAGTGCTGGTTTGGTAGATAAAGACGTACCACTAAAAATCGCAAAAAATATTATAAAGAAATTAAATCAAATGGGATTCGAACATACAGGAATTAAATCAGAAAAAACTGATGTATATATTTGGGGTCAAAAACCATAAATTCAGATTAATTTATACATCAAGATATATACTTATAGAAAATTCTATTAAAGAAGATTTAGATTTTAAAGCCAATTTTTCTTAATATCCAATCTTGTATTATGAAATTTTGTTGTATTTAAGGATTTTTCGAAACTTTAAAATCAATATATCTCTTGGGAACCCAAAAATTTAATGGAAAAAATTAAGTTTCTATTATATATAGAGGGGTGGTCTAAATCAGGTAAAAGTAATTTCCATTATTTTTTATGAATTTTTTCAAAGGAATTTTCATTGAAATCAGACTCTGAATTTACCATTCCATCAATTTCATATCCTCCCTTAATAAGGATCCCAACATCCATTATAATTCTCTCATATTATTTTATTTGAAAATTATTTAATTTCGCTTGAAATTCTGAGATCAGATCATATAACTCAATAGCTCTCTTTTCAACATCATCATTATCAGATGCAATTTCTTTAGTTTTTCTTAAATAAATTTGTAAATCTTCTTTGGAAAAGGGTAATAATTCATTTTTAATTAGGTGATTTAAAAATTGGGAAATGTCTTTAAATTCAGGAATAGGGATTCTTCTATTTTGTAGATATGACTTATATAAATTCGAAAGAAATTCAGGGATGATATTTTTTCCAATTTTTAATGAATCTACAAAATTTTCTTTATTATTAGAACTATAAACCTGAAACAAATTCCATATAACTTCACCTGCTTGCGCGGATAATATCTCTTGATATATCTCTCTATCAATATTCTCTTTATTGGTCTTTTCGTGAAACACATTCAGTAGATTCGAATCTGTTGCAGTATTTTTCTCAATAACATCCACGGTTATATCTGAGTTAACATTTTCTTTAGTTTCAAAATAATCTTGTAAAGCCTCTTTATAATGAGGTCCAACAGCATAGGAAGTTCTAATAGACTCTGAGCCACCTGCTCTTTTAGGATGGTTTTCTACTAAATACCCATGTTTAACAAGAATACTGAATAATTCATCTCTAATTTCTTTGATTTGGGCATTATTTTGAACTTTTTTAGCTGCCTTGGGAGCAATATATTTTAAAAGTTTACTTTTTAATTTACCTTTATGAAAATTTCCAACGTTATCAATTGAGCTTATTGTTTTGAGAAAATATATAATTTCATCAATGAAATTTGCATAAATTTCGAAATCTTTCTCGAATATAGTTTTCCTAGCTTTATTCAAGAGTTTTCTTTCAGATATTTTTAGTTTATATCCTTGTTTTTCCATATAATCCATAATTTGATCATAAGTTAAATACTGAATTTTAAAAAGATTACCAAATTCAATCTTTCCGGGAAAAGGTTGATAGATATCTGATCTTTTAACAATTATCTCATCATTTTGCATGTTCATAAGATAATCAATTTGATAAGTATTATTTCGTTTAGAACTATAATATCCTGTACCATGGAGCTCTTGTAAATTCATTTGGTTTTTTAAAACAGCTAAATCTCGTTTATCATTTGCCCTAAATGTGATAACATTTTGAAAATAATTAAAAACATGAGGATGAAGATACCGTATTTGATTTGCGGAAAATATTATTCCAAATCCTCGTTGAAGTAAGGGGTCCATGAATTTATCTATTTTCCCATAATTTGCAGTTCCAAAATTAGTATCAATATAATAAGAATCGAAAAATAAATCAACGTGAGGAATTACAATTATTTTTTTATGGTACTCTTCTGAATTTTCGATGAGGTGGATAAATTTAGAAAGAATTATAAAAGTAATAAAAGTCTTCTTGTCTAAATCTTTCAGTATTGAAAGATCGACTATTACAGTTTTATTATTTTTGAGAAAATCTATAGGATTAATGTTATCATCATTACCGAGAGCGACGTTCGAAAAAATTTGACTTTGATCTGTAAAATCTTTAAACAATAATAATAGACTATTTGAATAAAAAGGTTTGTTTAGCTTTTGTTTTACCTGAAGATCCAATGTAATTGAGGATAAATCTAGCTCATCACTTTTAGAGATTGTCTCTTTTAGAATATCAACATTTCTTTTCTGCTCCTTAAAAGCCATAGCGAAAACATCGTAGAAAAGGTTTAAATATTCTATATTATTTTGGTCATACTTAATTCCTGAACTTTTTATATCAATACTAAATGAACTTCCTAGTTTAAAGTGTAAAAAGTTATGTTGGTAAGAAGTATTGTTAAAGAATTGAATCAACTTCGACCATCTTCCAGTATAATCAAAAATGACACAAGGGATAT
>JAZGEW010000135.1:0-2382 GCA_036478875.1 Promethearchaeia archaeon
ATCTGACTAAATTTATTACCAAATAAAAAATATAAAAAAATTAAGTATGTAAATTATTTTTTAAGAAGAAATTTAATAATAATTTCAATTGGTTATTCAAATCAATAAAATCACTCTCTCTTATAAATAACTCGAATTTGGATTTAATATACCCTCTATAGCTTTAACTAAATTAGTTTTGCCAACATTATTCTCTCCAATTATTAAATTAAAGCTAGCTAAGTTAATTTTGAATTTTTAACTAATATTAACTTATTTGAAAATTGTTTAGTTTTCCTTGGAATTCTGAGATCATATCATATAACTCTATTGCTCTCCTTTCAGCATCATCATTATCAGATGTGATTTCTTTAGATTTTCTTAGATAATTTTGTAAATCTTGTTTGGAAAAGGGTAGTAATTCATTTTTAAGTAAATAATCTAAAAATGAAGTAATGTCTTTAATTTCTGGAAGAGTAATTCTACAATTTTGAAGATATAACTCGTATAAATTCGAAAGAAATTCAGGAATTATATTTTTTCCTAATTTCAAGGAATCTACAAATTTTGCTTTATTATTAGATTTATACATCTGAAACAAATTCCACATTGCTTCACTTTCTTGCGCGGATAATATTTCTTGATATTTCTCTCTATCAATAATCTCTTTATTGGTCTTTTCTTGAAACACATTCAGTAGATTCGAATCTGTTGCAGTATTTTTCTCAATAACATCCACGATTATATCTGAGCTAACATTTTCTTTAGTTTCAAAATAATCTTGTAAAGCCTCTTTATAATGAGGTCCAACAGCATAGGAAGTTCTAATAGACTCTGAGCCACCTGCTCTTTTAGGATGGTTTTCTACTAAATATCCATGTTTAACAAGAATAAAGAATAGTTCATCCCGGATATCTTTGATTTGGGCATTGTCTTGAACTTTTTTAGCTGCCTTGGGAGCAATATATTTTAAAAGTTCACTTTTTAATTTTCCTTTGTACAAATTTCCAACGTTATCAATTGAGCTTATTGTTTTAAGAAAGTGTATAATTTCATCAATAAAATTTGCATAAATTCCGAAATCTTTCTCGAATATAGTTTTTCTAGCCCTATTTAAGAGTTTTTTTTCAGAAATTTGTAGCTTGTACCCTTGTCTTTCCATATAATCCATAACTTGATCATAAGTTAAATACGGAGTTTTAATAAGATTTCCAAATTCAACCCTTCTAGGAAAAGGTTGATAAATATCTGATCTTTTCACTATAATCTCATCATTTTGCATATTCATAAGATAATCAATTTGATACGTATTATTTCGCTTAGAACTATAATATCCTGTGCCATGGAGCTCTTGTAAATTCATTTGATTTTTTAAGACAGCCAAATCTCGTTTGTCATTTGCCCTAAATGTGATAACATTTTGAAAATAATTAAAAACATGAGGATGAAGATATCGTATTTGATTTGCGGAAAATATTACTCCAAATCCTCGGTGAAGTAATGGTTCAATGAATTTATCTATTTTCCCATAATTTGCAGTTCCATAATTGGTATCAATATAATAAGAATCAAAAAACAAATCAATATGAGGAATTACAATAATTTTTTTATGGTAGTCTTCTGAATTTTCAATGAGGTGTATAAATTTAGAAAGAATTATAAAAGTTATAAAAGTCTTCTTGTCTAAATCTTTTAATATAGAGAGATCGACTATTACAGTTTTATCATTTCTAAGAAAATCTAAAGGATTAATGTGATCGTCATATTCAAGAGCGTTATTCGAAAAAATTTGACTCTGTTCCGTGAAATCTTTAAACAATAATAATAGACTATTTGAATAAAAAGGTTTGTTTAGCTTTTGTTTTACCTGAAGATCCAATGTAATCGAGGCTAAATCTAGCTCATGACTTTTCGAAATTGTCTCTTTTAGAATATCAATATTTCTTTTCTGCTCCTTAAAAGTCATAGCGAAAACATCGTAGAAAAGGTTTAAATATTCTATATTATTTTGGTCATACTTAATTCCTGAACTCTTTATATCAATACTAAATGAACTTCCTAGTTTAAAGTGTAAAAAGTGATCTTGGTAAGAAGTATTGTTAAAGAATTGAATCAACTTCGACCATCTTCCAGTATAATCAAAAATGACACAAGGGATATTTGATTTAACTAATTCTGACACAATTTTCATTGATGCATGTTCTCTGTAAGATGGAATACCGTTTGTTATTAATAACTGTTTTACTTGTTCAGATGTAAAGCCTAAAGGAACTTCTTCTTCTAAAAATTCTGTGTTTATTGTTTGCCCGATTGTAATGAAATTTTTTAATTGGAGAGGTGTATTAAATTCTGCTGCGATTCTTGTATCGATTCCTTTTTTAAACTCACTTGCAATTTTCGCAA
>JAZGEW010000136.1:0-17122 GCA_036478875.1 Promethearchaeia archaeon
ATAATCCTGCTAATACATCACCAGTTCCACCAATACTCATTTCAGGACAACCAGTTTTATTAATTTTTATTTGCTTTCCATCGGATATGTAATCATAAGATCCTTTAAATAACAAAGTTACGCCTAAATTGTTAGCCAGATCTAATATTATTTTACTACGTTCAACCATGTTATCATAAGGGGGCAATTCCATACCCGTCATAATCTTTAATTCACCTTCATGTGGAGTTAATATTACAGGTAAGCCTTTAATTAAATCAAGATGATTCTTTATCAATTTTAAAGCATCAGCATCAAGTATAAATGGCTTTTTGATTTGTTTTAAAATTTTGAGCAATTCCACCAATAAATTTTCGGTTTCTTTTTCTATTCCCAAACCAGGACCAATTAATATTGAATCTGCCCATTTTATCAATTCTGTAAGATCATCTAAAGATTCTGTATTTAACCAGTTTCCTTTACTAGATCTCACAATCATGTTAGGAGAATAGTTCCTGAGGGCATTTGCTATTACTTCTGGCACGTAGGTTATAACTAAATCAATCCCGAAGTTAATTCCAGTTAATGAAGCATAAGTCGGGGCTCCAGAATAATCTTTAGACCCTCCAATTATCAAAATTTTTCCAAATTCTCCCTTATGAGCATCCCTTCTTCTTTTTTTCAAGGTAGGTAATAAGTTACCTCTCCCAACAAAAATACTAGCTTCTGGTGGGATACCGATTGACTTTTCTATTATCTCTTTTATATATTCATTGCTACAAGACAGTCCTTTTTTCCTTCTATGAAATGTAATTACTAGATCTGCTTCTACTGCCTTATCAGAGACATCTCCAGTATTGGGATCTACTCCTGATGGTACATCAATGGAAACTACGGTAATCCTTTCATTCTCTAATTCTTTAATATCATTTATTAGATCTATTGCAGAAGCTACAGGTTCTCGGACTTTTCCTTCTATTCCAGTTCCTAACAGTCCATCAACAATTACATGATAACTTTTATCTTCTTTAATGCTATTTCCTATATTAATTAAATCTGTGGAATCTTTTACTATTTCTACTTCAATAGAATAATTAAGGTTATTAAAAATTATATTCCAGTTTAATTGAGCCTCTTTAGTTCGAATTTTATCTGGATTGCCAACTAAAATAACCAAAACTTTAACTCCATAAGAACTTAAGTGCCTAGCAACAACAAATCCATCTCCTCCATTGTTTCCTGTTCCACAAAAAATTACTGCTTTATTCTGTATCCCTAAATAACCACGATTCATAATTTTAGTTGCGAAAGCATATCCGGCACATTCCATTAAGTGACTTTTAGGTATTCCGAGCCACTCTGAGTTATCATCTAAAATCGCCATCTCTTCAGAACTAATTTTTTCAGAATTAAATGGGTTCATAACAACTTAATTTAATCTATTGCTATAAAAAACCTTTTAGGTTCTTAGATTAAATAATATCAAACACATCAAATCAAAAAAAAGAAAATTTAAAAAATTAGTAATACAAATTGCGAAAGTATAAGAATTTTAAAGGTCAGGCATCATTAAACCAACCATTGGCATAGCATCTATTCCGGAAAGAAATGTTTCTATTTTATAGCTATATCCTTCAATGTCTGAATATGCCAAATTCATTTCAGTTATCCGCTTAACCATATCTTCATACTTTCCTTTTTTAACATCAGTAATGGAAATTACCTTAATACCTTTTTTTGTTGCTTTTACACCTATAGGTACGAGAGACTTCTCCAAAGATCGATCAATTGGATATTTCTTCATTACCTCAATATACTTTTGACCAACTTCCTTTTCCTTACCGTAAGGAATCCAGGCAGTTGTCATTATCAATACTATAAATATCACCCTATTTGTGTTTTTAATTAGCTATAATTGAATTTAAGTAAATTAATAATTAAAGATGAGAAATTTAAGCTTTTACAATTTTAATGTGTCAAATAAAAATTAAAAATTCTTAGTGTTGATTTGATGATAATTCCTTTATAAAATGCCTGAGGTTATATACTATCAAGCTGAATTCATTTTTATTGAAAATTAGTAAGAATTAAGTTCTATTCCTTATTTTTTCGTATATTGAATAAAAAAATTACATTTGATTAGTATAGAAAGAAAAGAGAACATTAATATGAGTGAATTCGAACAGATGAAAACTTCAGCACAAAATGTAATGATTCATGTAATGAATTTGAAAGAGGAAGATGCTATCTTAGTAATAACTGATGAATACACTAAAAATATAGGAGAAGCTTTCCATGAAGCGGCTATTGAGTGTGGTTGCACAGCACAAACATATTTATTACCCGAAAAGAAGCGACCATTATCAAAGATACCAGCAGAAATGAGTGAATTGGCTAAAGGAAAAACGATAATAATTAATGCATTTAAGGGCTTTTGGGGAGGAAACTCCATTTCGAGCTAAATGGATAAAAGAAATAGTTGCTACTAAATCAATTCGATTAGGTCATGGTCCAAGTATCACTAAATCGATGATGATTAAAGGTCCTATGAATGTAGATTATGAAAAAATGGTAGAGACCGCAGATAAAATGATCAAAAGCTTAGATAATGCTAAAATAGCACATGTCACAACACCAGGAGGAACTGATATCGTTATAGATATAGAAGATCGCCCCTTTTCTACGGACGTTAAAATTAACAAAGAGCCTTATTTTGCGAATCTACCTTGTGGTGAAATATGGTGCGGTCCTATTGAATCTAAGGCTAATGGTATTATTGTATGTGATGGTTCTATTGGTGATATTGGTAAAGTAAAGAAACCCTTAAAAATTTATGTAAAAAATGGAAAAATTGTTAAATTAGAAAGTGAGGATCAAAAATTAGTTGAGGACGTTGAGAGATTAATTAATTTAGACGAAGAAGCCAGAATAATTGGGGAATTAGGGATTGGTCTTAACCCTGGCGCTAAATTAAGTGGAATTTTACTTGAAGATGAAAAAGCTCTTCAAACAGCCCATATTGCATTTGGTAATAATGAAGAAATGAAGGGTGGACAGAATAGATCTAAAACACATAGAGATTTTTTATTTTATAAACCAACGATAAACGTGGCGTACAAAGATGGCTCAACCAAGACTGTAATTAGAAATGGTGAATTTTGCTTTTGAATTTCAAATAAAAAGAAAAAGTGCCGGTGGAGGGATTCGAGCCCTCGAACCTCCAGAATACATCCAGTCTGACCCATTTTTTCAGAAGGATTATGAGTCTGGCGCCTATTAACCATAAGAATATCTCAAATGCTTTATAACCAGCTAAGCCACACCGGCATATAAGGTATATTAAGATGTGCAATTTTATAAATATGAAATTATTATTATCTTTTTTGTTTTTTATTTTATGTTTAATTAATAAATCAATTCTCTGTTTGTATATTTATTTCATTCAAAAAATTATCATATTATTTGAACGTTTATGAATAATCCAAATGAATTCTTTTTAGAAGAAGATGAAATATTAGCAGAATTAATAGGAATTTTACTTGGAGATGGACATCTTCATAAAAAAGGTGAAAAATCCTATCTTGGAAGTGTTTTAAGCATTTCTCTCAATAGAGTAGAGGAACCAGAATATGTAAAATACGTAAGACAACTCTTAATTGGCCTATTTAATGAAAAACCAAAAATGCATCCTCGAATTGATAGCAAATCTATTGATTTGAAAATTTATAATGATCAAATTATTGATTTTATGATTTTAAAAGGACTTTTAACAGGGGATAAAGTTAAAAATCAAATCTCAGTTCCTGATTGGATAAAAAAAGATGACTTATGGATTGCTAACAATTTGAAAAATTGGGAATTGAAACACCGTTCATTAGTCATTGGATGTTTAAGAGGATTGGTAGATACAGATGGTTCCATCTATGTAGATCATTTCAATAAAATAATTGGAATTGGTTTTAAAAATGCATCACTTTCTCTTGTACAAGATTTTAAAGAAATGTGTAAGTCTTTTGAAATAAGGACAGGGAAAATTACTGAATCTCCTTATATCTCAAAATCCTCAAATAAAATGTTTATTGCTTATCAAGTTTTAATTAGAGCAAAACGACATGTAAAGAAATTTCTTGAATTAATTAAACCAAAGAAACGGGAATTTAAAAGAAATGAAATTGAAAAAGTTTTAAATTCATTAGGAAGTTCAATCGAACAAGCGTTAGAAAGCAAATATAAGAGAAAAGATTCTTTTATATTATGATGGAGCCCCAAGGGGGTTATGATCCCCCGACCTGTAGGCTCAAAAGGTTGTTGTCCTTTTGAATTGCCTTACCAAGGCAACGCTCTACCAACTGAGCTATTGAGGCACTTTTTTTTAAAACCTATGCTACTAACATTAAATTATTGCTAAATTAAAAATTTTTTTACAAGATAAATTACATATAAAAAAAAGTTTAGACATTTGTAACGAGTAGAAAATACGCCTGATTTTAATTCTAATCAGAAAATATGAAAGAAATCGAACTTATATTAAGAGATTATCTCATTTAATCATGTTTATTAAAATGATTTATTTAGTCAAATATTTTTCTAATTAAATAAATAATCTACTTCATTCTTTAATTGGAATCGTTATGTTTATATATTAAGTGGCTTATTATATATTTACACTAATAATATAACTTGAATCAAGTAATTTGAAGATTTTATGTTAAATTTTTATCTTTTTTAGTAAAAATATATCTAGAGAAAAATTTAACAGACAAATTAGTAATTTCAGGCATTATCACGTATTATTAATCACTATACAATTGTTTAGTTGATTGATAATTTCATATTTATAAAAGATATTTGGTTATATCAAAATCAGAAAAACCAAAAAGAGTTAAAATTTATAACTAAAAATTATCTCGAATAGAAAAAATCCATACGCTAATAAATTTGTTGGTATAGAAGAGAGAGTTAAGAAAAAATACATTTTAAAAATTTTTGTTGGAAAAAAAGTTAATTCTATTGAAAATTAAGGAGTAAATTTTTTATGAGAATTGGAATTGCTGCGGAAAATAGACCAAAAGAAAAGAGAGTCATTTTAAGACCTCAAGAGCTCAAAGAGCTTTCTGATAAGCATGATGTTTTAGTCGAAAGTGGTGCGGGAAGAGGGATCGGAATAGATGATTCAGAATACCAGAAAGCTCACATTCAAGTAGCAAATAAAACCGAAGTTTATGCATGCGATATTGTTGTGAGACTTAAAGAACCAGTGGAAGAAGAACTCAAGCTTATGAAGCCAGGATCAGCAATTTTTTCAATGCTTCATCTTCCTGGTAATCGCAATCTAAGAAATTTATTAAAGAAGCGTAATATTTTTGCCATACCTATGGAAGAAATTAAAAATCCTTTTGGAGATCGCAAGATTGAAGCACTTCATGAAACAGGATATCTTGGTATGAAGAAAGGTTTTGAATTGTGGGTGGCTGCTGAAAGATATAAAAATCCACAAAAATGTGTGGTGAAAGTAATGGGTTATGGTCCTGTAGCATGGGGCGCAATAAGATTTGCAGCAAGAAATTTTGCTTCAGTTTCAGTCCTTAATAAAAAAGATTTTTATAAAATGAAGAAACATATTCCAGGAATAGATATATTAGTTAATGGGATTAACTGGCCCATGGAAAAACGGGGTAAAACAATTCTTATTACTAGAAAGATGTTAAAACTTTTTAAGCCTGGATCAGTAATACTAGATTTAATATCTAATCCTGAGGGTCAATCACCGATTGAGACGATGCATCCGACAAGTATAGATGACAATTCTTTTATTGTAGATGATGTGATCCATACTTCTTGTTGGGGGTGGCCAGGGCTTGATCCAGTAGGAATTTCAAAGCGATACAGCATTCAAGTTGCTCCGATACTTTTGGAGATTGCAGATGGAGGGTTAGACATTCTTCCTGAATATATTCGAAGAGTTACTATAAATCCTTATAAAATAAACAAAAGTTTAGGAATAATCAAAATTTGAAGTTCTAACAGTGTTTGAAAGCATCGATTAAAATTATTGTTGTTAAAATATGCTATGCATAGCTGATAAAATTGAGTACTAGAATTTTATTTTTAGGAAGGGAAAGTCCTTTATGGTTAGGATTGGATGAAAACCAAAGAGACATTGATTTTAAACGGAGATATAGTGGTGAGATGTCTTATGTTATTGAAGTTATGAAAAAGAATGATATTGATTTTAAAACTCATTTTTTTGAGATAGGAACTGATTTTTCCAAATTATCTAGCATTTTTAAAAAATCCGGTGCAAATATTATTTTTTGTGATTTTTATCATAATTTAGCAAATAGTGGTGAGAAAAAATGGATTTTTGATAAACTTGAAAGACAGAAGATTCCCCATTATTTGAGTTCTAGTGATACAATGAATTTAATGTATGATAAGATTTTATGTCAAAAAAAGTTAAAGAGTTCCGGAATTGAAGTTTTGCCTTTTATGAGAGTAGATGTAAATAATTTTGATAGTTTAAATGAATTTCTAAACAGACATAAAAAAATTATTTTAAAACCATCTCAAAGTTATTCCAGTAAAGGTATAGCTGTTTTTGAAGATATTCATTTAGCAATATATCATACTATGTTTTTAAAAGAATATTATAGTGATGTTATTGCTGAAAAGTTTTTAGAGCGTAAAAACGAGTTTCAAATATTGATTATTGGGGGAAAACCAGAAATATATCCTGTTGAAATAGAAATTCCCTTAGGAAAAGTTTATGATAGCGATATGAAAGAAGAGCACTATGAAAAAAATGCTGTAAAATCTTTAGATCTTAATGATAAATTAATTAAATTGGGTAAAATTATTTATGATATATTTGGAATACACGATTTAGCGAGGATTGATGTCATTAGTGATTCTAATAATAACTTATATCCAATAGATGTTAACGGTATTCCATATCTAGCTAAAATTAATCCAAATAGCGGAGAAAATGCAAGTTTGACTCAGATTGGAAAGATATATGGTAGATCTTATGAGTCGTTAATTATGGAACTTTTAGGTCTCCTGTAAGCCTTTACTATTTCGCCATTTTTTTATTTGTACCTTTAAGAGTGGCTTAGTTAAATATTCGATTTTTTCAATATTTTTGTACTCAGCAAACACTTCTACTATTGCACTTACAAAGAATAAAACTAAAAATATGTATTCAATCATACTATTTCACCAAAGAGATGAGTAATTTAGTGATATTCTATTAATTAAAAAATGTTTAAATAATTTTGGAATAAAAATACACTGATTTCCAATGACATACCGATAATTATTATTATTTATAACGCATTTAATAATATTTTACCGCTATAACAGATATAACTAAACTTAGTGTAAGGAATAACGAAAATGCTACTACATTAAATAAAGAAATCAATAAGTTTAAAACAGATAGCTAAGATTAAAAATAATTAATTATTAATTTTCTTTGAAAAACAAAAGTTAGGTAAAAAAATGGTTTCATAATATAAACAAGTACGCAATAAAAAACGAACGGAGGAATTATAAAATTATGGGAAAAAAAGTAAGATATTTTTGTTGTGGGAATGTAGGTAAGTGGGACGATTATAATCCTATTAAGGTTACACGAGAGGAAATCGTTTCAGAAACAGTGTATATCTTAAATAGAGAACCTCTCACTATTTCACAAATCAGCGATGCCATCAAAAAAGATGAAGCCACCGTCAAGAAGATTATAGACTCGCTCCTAAAGGCTAACGTCATTAGAGAAGATGATGGAAAGTATTGGATAAATTTTACATTGTACTCGAAAGAAGATAATAAAATCCTTCTCGATATCGGAAAGGAATATGGAAAACAGTTGGCTCATAAACTGATGGAGAATAAAACAGAGCTTTCCAATCTAACAGACAGAATACGATGTGCCGATTTTATCGAAAGAAATAAGATTAATTTTGCCTTAATAGGTTGTTTTGCTCTTGATTGGTATTGTTTGGAAGAATTGGAAAAATATAACTTTTTGGTGCTTTATAAGAAACAACCCGGTAACAGAGATTATATCCTTAAAGGTAATGAACTTTCTGATACTAATGTGATTAAATCGCTGTTATATTGTGGAAGCAATAATCAGGCTGTTGGAGAATATATTTTTACCTCATTTGGTGGAGGTGCTGTTAGGTCTTCCTTCCCTAATATATTGTGGCAAGTTTCAACCTCAGCATTTGATAACATCAAGGGTAGCTCGGATTTAAGGGAAGCCTTCGTTAACGTCTTATCCCTTTATACCGAAGATTTGCTCAAAGATTGTGGTAAGCTCATCGAATCGTTGATAGTAGGTAAAGAGACAGAAGCGACGAATAGAGACGCTCTTCTCAATCTTTTGGAAAAATTGGAGTATATCATTAAAGAAGACGGACATCATAAAGTCAACATCCCGGTATTTTTTCCAGAGGACAAAGAAATCATCAACAAAATAAACAGCCGAGTCGCAAAAATAGTAATCGACTTCATCGACCCGATTTATTCGAAAATTAGAGACGCTCTAAGTGGAATAAGACCAACATTGAATAAAATCCCATTCGGAGAGACTTTCTCTGAAGTTTGGCATAAGATATTCGGCTATTGTAATAGATTTCTCGCAGAAGAAGGATTTATGTATGATCCGCCAGAAACACCATATAATGCACGATATCTCCCTTGGATTACCATAGAAAGATAAACCATTAGAGTAATTTGGAAACCCATTTTATTTATTTTCTTCTTAGAACCCAACCTATATCTTATGCTACCAAACGTATTTGGTTATACTATAAAATGCTAGTGTGTAATTTTTCTTGAATTTAGTAATGTTACAAAATTTAGAGTCTAATTTGGGAGTGAAAACTCATTATTTGGTAGTTATCCGAATTAAATCAAATAATCCTTGCTAAATTAATTTTTCAAGAAAATAATAAGTATCTTGATAAAATAAATGAAGAAGAAATTCAATATATTGTAACTACTTGACTTTACAAGTTATAATTCTTAATTCAGTTTAAACCTTTTTTTGTCGTAACATATTTAAAAAGAATTTTAAAAAATGTTAAAACCGTTATTTGCTAGTAGAAAAGTAAGAATAATTTCGGATTTGTATAAGTTAAGAGTTATCGATTTGACTCGATTTGAAGGGGTGAAAGAAACTTCGGTAAAAAAGGCATTAGATAACCTTCTTGCTGTAAAAGAAGTATCTTTGGCAAAATTCATTGGGGGATTTGCTATTGAAAACATAAGTGAAGATTTGACTCAACGAATTGTAGATGCAGGTTTCGATACATTAGACAAGATTAAAAATGCTTCAACCCACCAGATTTCTCAAATAGAAGGATTCGCAGATATAACAGCACATCAATCGCAAAAAGGTATTAATAGACTTTATCCAGAAATGAAGGATGTCTTAGGTACAAATAAAATAAAAATAATGGAGGTAAAATTGATGGGAAATAAATTAGATGGAGCGAGTTTTTGCTTTACCGGTAAATTAGAAACCATGAAGAGGGCAGAAGCAGAACAATTGGTAAAAGATAACGGTGGAGTAGCAAAATCAGGAGTTGTCAAAAATTTAACCTATTTAGTTACCAACTCAACGTAACAGACAGTAAAGTTCAAAAAAGCTCAAGAGGAAGGAAGTAAAATTATTACAGAAGAAGAATTTCTTAAAATGGTAGAATAATATAATTTTCTCCTGTAAATCAAATTCCAAATTCATAATTTTTTTATTTTTATTAATAAATGATGTAAATAAGGTGTGTGAAAATAAAAGAAACTTATCTAAAGCGATTATTCCAAACCGCGACGGCAGATGATTTAAAACAAATTTGTAGAGACCATAATATAAGAGGATTTTCTACCAAAAAAAAGTCCGGCTTAGTAGAACTTGTCCTAACTTCTTTATCAGAAGAGGAACTTAAGGAAGTAGTAAACGAGAAAGAAGAAAATTGGATCTCTAAGGGAATTGACAATGCGTTTAATAATCAGAATATTAGAGATTTTCTTGAATATATCGCAAAATGGATCGTGAAAGAAATTTAAGTATTAAATCTTATTTTTTTTTATTTTTAATCTATTTTATTTTTCTTTTTTTTAATGTTTATGGGTAATAAATTTTTTATAGAAGTTTAGAATAGGTGTAAAAATCTTCTAGACAAAGATTTATATATGATGCTAGTTAGTTCTAGATCGAACAATCTTGTTCGATTTCGAACAAGTCGATCTCAAAACATAAAAAATTAAGGAATTACGTATGGAAATAATCTTGTTTCGTCTTGGAATTAATAACTATATTTATTATAATGAACCAATTCCCCGAAATAATGGCATCTATAAAGAGAAGATTCCTACTGAAATAAATAATTCAAAAAAATATAATGAAGGTGAAAAAAATAAATAAAATCAAAACAGGATGGAAATTACCACCGTTACCCTTACCAGTATGTATATTAGGAGCTCACGTGAATGGCAAACCTAATTTCAATACAATTATATGGTTTAACATGCTACATGGTAACCCTCCATTGATTGGTGTTGCAATGTCAAAAAAGCATTATACTAATCCAGGAGTTAAGGAAAATAGAACATTTAGTATCAATATTCCCACTAGTGATATGGTTGTAGTAACAGACTATTGTGGTCTGCATTCTGGCTCCAAAGTTGATAAATCCAAGGAATTTGAGCTTTTTTATGGGGATCTTGGGACAGCCCCAATGATCAAAGAATGTAGTGTAAATATCGAATGTAAACTAGTGGATATTAAAGAATTCAAGAATACTGATTTTTTTATAGGAGAAATTGTCGAAATATATTCTGATGATAAATGTGTAAAAAATAAAGAACCAAATGTCATGGAATTTGACTCATTTATTTGTTTAATGCCTTATGGGCCATATAGGAGAATAGGGGATTATTTAGCGGAAGCATATGAAGTAGGAACAAGTTATAAACCTAAAAAATAAAATTAAATAAAAGAGGAATTAAAATATGGAAAAAATAATTGCTTATTGCGGAATTAATTGTTCAGAATGTCCTGCGTATTTAGCCACTCAAAAAGATGATATTGAAGAAATCAAAAAAGTTGCAAAAGAATGGTCAAGCGAATCAATGTCATTTAAACCCGAGGAGATTTATTGTGATGGGTGTACTTTAGAAGGTCGGAACTTTAGTTGGTGCAGTGATTGTCCAATAAGGAGTTGTTGCCGTGAGAAAGGATTTGAAAATTGTGCTTACTGTGACGATTATTTTTGCGATAATTTGAAGAACACTTTTGATAAAACGTCTTCAGCTAAAGAAAGATTGGATGAAATTAGAAAAAAATTATAATTTAAATTTTTAATTTAACTAAGAGGTGTAAAATATGGAATTAGAAGAAGCAAAAAAATTAAGTTTGGAATTAATAGAACTCTCGAAAGCTGCGTATCTAACGACTATTGATTCTGAGGGATTTCCAATAACAAGAGCTATGTTTAACTTAAGAAATAAGGAACAATTTCCTGAATTTTCTGAATTTTTCGCTAATCAAGAACATGAATTTATAATATTTATATCCACAAATACATCATCATCAAAAATCGAACATATTAAGAACAATCCAAAAATTAGTGTATACTACTGCGATCCAGAAAATTTTAAAGGTGTCATGTTTGGTGGTGAAGTAGAAAAAATTGATGATATGGGAATAAAGCGAAAAATTTGGCTAGACTGGTGGACAAAGTATTACCCAAAAGGTTTGGAAGATCCTGATTATGCATTACTTAAATTGAATCCTAAACAAGCGAGGTTTTATTATAAATTACAACAGGTTAAATTTGACCCAGGCGAAAAATAAATGGAGAAATTAAGAGAGGGGGGATTTTTGATGTCAAAGATCCGTCAACTCTCAGAACGCATTTTTGCCAAATTACTTCGAGATTTTAATGTTAATGAGATAAATGCCGCTCAAGGTAGAGTAATATTCCCACTTTGGCAAAAAGATAACCTCTCTTTCCAGGAACTTAGAAAAAAAACATCATTAAGTAAAGCAACTTTATCTCATATGTTAGATTCTCTTGAAGAAGGTGGCCATGTAAAACGAGTGCGTTTAGAAAGGGACAAAAGAACTATAAATATAAAATTAACAAAAAAGAATAAAGCACTACAAGATAAATTTCTTCAAGTATCTAATGAAATGAGATATATTTTTTATAAGGATTTTTCTGAAAAGGAAATTGATAAGTTTGAAGATTATTTAAGAAGACTTTTAGACAATCTAACAGAATTCAGTGAGACTGATAAGAAAAAAGAAGAAATCAATTAATTTTTTTTTTTTAATAATTTAATTAATTTTAGTAAATAACAGTAAGAACAATAAAATTTTACTTCTGGATTCTTCCATAATGCTGTTATGGAATCCTGGATTAATTCAGGGCATCTTTTCATAGCATCGATAAATGAATATTCTTTTTTACAATTTCCACAATATCTTTTTAATATATCCTGTTCTTTTTTTCTATTCTCTATGTAAGGAGATTTAGAATCAATTGAAGTGGGATCCATCTTTGACAATCCTATTTATCCTCCAAAATCTTAACTATCTTTTCAGTTATTGGTTTTAGGTTCTGTTTTCTCACTAAATCTTTTAGGGATATATATTTTAACCCCATGAAAAAATAAATTTTTTTTTTAAATCTTGGAATTTTATACTCTTATTACATTGATCAATTTGAAGATCGCATAAGTTTAAAAAGATTATTTTACAAAAATTAAATAAGTGTTGATTATAAAAAAATTGAACGGTCTTTTAAAGAGAAAAAAGAAGATTAAGATATTCGTCATATTACTATTCTCTATTATATTGATAACTTCCATAACAATTGCCATAGTATTACTGATGTTAAATTTAACTGTAGAGCTTGACCTCAACAATGGTTATGATAATGATGATGATGATGGCTGTAACTGTAGAGCTGTAGAGCTTGACCTCAACAATGGTTATGATATTGAAACGTTTAAAAGACAAATGATTAATAATCATATAAACGAAAAATATAAACAAAAAATTTTATCAGAAAGGATGAATCTTGTAAGAAAAATGCTAGTTACAAGAGGACAACCATGTGAAGGTTCACTTTCTGAATTTATGTAATATTTTCGAAATGTTAATAACTATATTTACAATAATGTTTGGTTTATTAAAAGATAAATTGCAAGAAAAATTAAGATTGAGCCACTTAGAATTCTTAAATGGGTACGATACTTTAATCTAAACTCATTAATTTTTGATGATTCTAACCCAAAACGTATTAAAAGTAATAAAAGTATTATTGGAATAACCATTCCGAGTAGATATACGAAAATATAGAAATAAAGTAATGGATTTGTATAAATATTATATAATAAAGTAAGATAAACTGTCCCAAAACATGGAATCTTAATTAAAACAAAAATAATGCCAACTAAAAAAGCATAAAATCCTGAATTTTGCTCAATAAAATTTCTTAATATTGTTTTTACTTTTTCCGGTGTTCCAAAAATAGTACTATGATCTTTTTTACTTTCAATTATTTCCCAAATTCCAATAAAAATTAGAATTCCAGCAAAGACGTAATGTAAATAAATAAACACATCTAAAAATTGTACAAAAAATAGAAAAATTATAGACATTAAAATATAAGCTAAAATCATTCCTGAGAGTAACCCTATTGAAATTACTAGAAATTTGTTCTTCTCTTCAGTTAAAATCATTGAAGTACCAAACACACTTAACATCAACAAGATACATGGGGTAAATCCAATTACTAACCCAGATATAAAGGCAATTGCGATATTTATGTCAACCATTTTTTATAATTGAATCATTTTTAAATTTAAATAATTATAAAGTTGATAAAATTTGAGTTAATAAAAAACTTTTCAAAATTTACATTTTCTATTTGGAGCCCAAAACAAACACAAATAGATATTATTTTAGAATTAGAATGACGAGAAAAATGAGACTATAAAAAATGAGTAAAAATCTGCTTTTATCAAAGTTTCATCTACTCCATAAACATCTTTGAAAATAATGAAAAAAAAAAAAAAAAAATTAAAACTACTTTTTAACTAATATTTCCTCAATCTTTTTAGCTCCTCCATTGTTAAAAAAATCCTTGATCTTATCTGAATATTCTGGTAAAAGCTGTAAGAATGGTAATATTGCTTTTGAAAGCGAACTGAATGACTCGTTTCCATCTCCCATTATAAACATCTTGTCTGGTTTAAGATTCTTAAATATCTCTGGCAATATGTTTGTTAATTGAACTGCCAAGAACCTTTCATCCGCAGTACTCATTGCTTCAACTTGTTCCTTAAAACCTTCCGCCTGAGCGAGCATTTGTTGTTTAATAACCTCAGCTTCACCTTCTGCTTGAGCAATTAGTATCCGTTTTATTTGTTGCGCCTCAGCATCAACCTCGATAATTTTTTTCTGTCTATCACCATCGGCTTCAATCTTTTTACGTTCTCTTTCCTGTACTGCGATAGCAATTTCTTTATCTTTCCGTCGTAATTCAATTTCCCTTTCTACTAATTGTTCTTGTATACCTATCTCATTTTTTACTTCTAATTCTCTCATTTTTGATGCCCTTTCAGCTTCAGCTTTAGCAATTCTCGCTTTTCGAAATTCTTCTGCTTGTTTAGTTGCTTCCATGTTTTTTTTTAGTTCCTGTTCTACAATAATGACTTCTAAAATTTCTAAAGATTCAATAACTATACCCCAATCAGCTGTTAATTCATGTAGATCCTTTTCAATAGGATCAATAATCTCTCTTCTTTCCCTTATGATCTTTTCCAATGGCATATTGGCACATGTAGTACGAATTATCGCTTCTGTTGCACCTTTTAATATCTTTTCAACATAGTTTTCATCTCGCGAGATCCATGAGACCGCACTGAATGCTTTTTCTGGATCAATAACTTTCCAAATTAGTAATCCCTCGATTTCAATGTTTTGGTACTCATATGAAACTACCTGTTCATGTGCCTCAACAACTGTTTGGATACTGGTAGTTGGAATGACGATATATTCATCTATCAATGGAAGAAGGAACAAACTTCCACCTAATCCTGCATGTTTTACTTTACCGTTTCGTAAATGTATAACAAATTGGTTGGTCTTAAACTTCCTATACCGAGCGGCAAGAAATATTACAAATAAGAAGATTATTATACCTATTGTAACTCCGAGCCCTACAAACCAAGGATTTAATTCTTGAAATAACACTTTTAGTGTCTAAACCTCCTCTCTTTAATTTTTATTAAATTTTGTACATTTTCTTTTTTTTGTAGATTTTTCAAATAAAATATTAAATTTAGATAAAATTATGATTCACCCTCATAAACCTTGCGTTAATGCAGCTATAACAACAGGAAGAATCATAAATATAAGTATCATTGAAAAAAAGAATAGAAAGGCGAGGATTAATCTATATTTACGCTTGATTTTTTTAAAGTATCTCTTTTTACTATAATCTTCTTCTTTCATTTTTGCGATCCTCTTACCATTTTCATTTAGATGATTCATAATTATAGTTTTATCTATTACTTCTTTCTTAGCACTCATATCTTTATCACCTCCTCTTTTTTATTGATTTCTTATTATTATCAACCAATAAATAGCCATTTCTCACATCACAAATATACACTTTATCCCCTCTCTCAAAATGAAAGGAATCAACTACAGGTTTGACATGTAATCTTTCAAATCTCATGGGTGTATTTGAGGGTATTTTAATAATACCTCCCCTTTCATCAACACGCAATAAGACCTCTCCCTGAATCCCTAATAAGTTTCGCGTTGATGAGATCCTGTAATATCTTGATTTTGCTATAATTTTCCAGGCAAAATTAATAATCTTTGTAGTTAAGTATGCTAATGTGGGTGCAATAAAAAGAATTAAAAATCGTAGTATTCCTTCAATTAATTGATACAGTAAAATTCCTGAAATTCCAAAAATCAAAAATCCTGAAGAGAATAAAAGCATGATTGGAGCGGGAGTGACTGTAGCTATAAGATCTGTATCAATTTCAGCCTCAGCTTCTATATCAACATCAATATCACTATCGACATCAATATCAACATCTGCATCCACATCTACATCGATATCAACATCAACATCTGCATCTACATCAATATCTGCATCTACATCTATATCAACGTCTGCATCTACATCGACATCAACATCTGCATCTACATCTATATCAACGTCTGTATCTACATCTATATCAACGTCTGTATCTACATCTATATCAACGTCTGCATCTATATCGACATCAATTTCAGCATCTAGTTCTCCAGCTCCAGTAATATTTGATTCCATTTGAGCTAGAAATGTTGAAATTGCTGATAAAATAAGCCCTCCAAAAAATAAACCTACGCATGTACTAAAAAACATATTATAAAACTCATTATAAAATGATCCTATAAATGTTAAACCTAAGCCAACAGAAATAATTAATAAAATAGCTATACTATCCTTTCTTTTCCATTGAATCTTAGATAATTTTCTAATCGCCCTTGTTTGCATCATGTTTGATCTAATCAATCCTTTCTTGTTGCCTAAAATTAATTATATTTCAATTTTAATCATAAAAATTTAAGAAGATAAATTAATTCCACATTGATGACAAAATACCGCATTCCTATCAACTTTAGCTCCGCAGAATCTACAATAGTTACTATTCGAAACAACAGGAATTTCTCGTTTAACTTCTTGGTAAAAAACTTCTTCAGGTTGCTTTTCAATTGATTTTTGGATTATATAGGGATTGGATCGTCGATTCTGAGTTTGAAGCTGAGATTCTTGCGATTTGAATGAAGTATAATTAGGTTTCTGATATTGTCCGCTCATTGTAGAAGCAATAATACTAATCATTACAATAAATACTAAAAAGACACCCATCCCACTAAAGATAATCCAAATAGGCATAGAAAATCCATTAAATCGATTAAAAAATATGAAGAACAATAATCCAAATACTAATAAGGATATAACAATAGCAGTTATTGCACTGCTCCCCCTAGTTTTACAACAACTATCGCGCCTACTTGATACTATAGGAACCCATGTCAATTTTATTTTTTCTCCTTTTT
>JAZGEW010000137.1:0-44318 GCA_036478875.1 Promethearchaeia archaeon
AAATCCATTGTTATTTGAACAATTGTTATTTAAAATTGTACCGTTCATAACGTTATTAAGCTTTATTCCTGCTCCGGAAGTAACTACTGAACTAGAATTGAAGACTGTACAATTTTCTATCTTAAAAAATTCAATAGTATTTTCAATCAGGATACAGCTACTCGAATTTTGACCATTAATTATTAAATCTTCTATAACATAGGGGTCACTCCATATGCCTGAACCTGTACAATTTCCCGCAAGTTGAGCATCTGACCAATTATTATTAATATGGATCGGTGCCGAAATTTTTGCGGTTCTTAGCTTTTTATTGTATGAATTAGAGTGTTCGTTTTGTTCAGAATATATCAAGTTAATGTCGAAATAATTAACGATACCAGAAGTTAGGATAAAAATTGTTGTTAAGACAATTGATATCTTTCTTTTATTTAAATTCTTATTTCTCTGAAATTTTAATTTCATTTTATAATCATTTAAAGTTTTAATTTCGCGTACTTAATTTCTATATTTGCTTCCATACTATTTAAATCCAATTTTTAGTTATTTATTAAAATCTTAAATTTAAAAGAAAATAGTAATTGAAATAGGAAATATTGTAATTTATGTGTATAATGTTAAATGTAAATTATTCACGATTTTGTGTTATTTTTGATATGGACGGTGTTCTAGCTGACACTGGTCCTATTCATTTTAAGAGTTGGGTAAAATTAGTAAAAGAGATTGGTGTAGAATTTACAAGAGAATTTTTTGAGAAAACATTCGGTCAACAATCAACAACAATTATTCGCAAATTAGTCGGACCAGAAGTAGACGAATTTCTGACAATAAAATGGGGTAATCTTAAGGAGTCCTATTATCGAGAAATGGTAAAAGATAAATTGGAACTCTTACCTGGAGCATTAGATCTTGTAAAAGATTTAAATTCTGAAGATTTCAAATTAGCAATAGGGTCCAGTGGACCACCTGAGAATGTAGAACTCCTATTAACATCTTTAAAGATAAAAAAATATTTTGATGTTATTATTACTGCTGCTGAAGTTAAAAAGGGGAAACCCGAACCGGATGTGTTTCTTATTGTTTCTAATAATCTAAACATCAACCCAAAAAATTGTATAGTGATTGAAGATGCTCCTGTTGGTATTGAAGCAGCAAAGCGAGCTGGAATGAGAGCAATTGCTCTAACGACAACACATAATAAAGAAGAACTTATTGATGCTAGTCTTATTGTAAGTGATCTGTCTAAAGTAAATTTAAATGATATAAAGAAATTATTAGGTATTCAAACTAAGTAAAGATTCAATATTCAACCCATATAGGTCCAGCATAAGACATTCTTCCATTTTCTCCTACAACTCGTATTAAATAATAATCATAACCACCCGTATTTAAAGTGCTTGGATCAATGGGATTATCACTATATTGATTTATGTAATAATTATTTCCTCTTTTAATGCAACTATTCTCATATGATGTTCCCGTAATAGTTTCAGTATCGATTATTGAGATGTTAACTATGGGTGAAGATATTTTTTCAGTGTGCCATAGGTTCCCATTTTTAATAATTTCTATATTTGCATTCCAATTCGGAACCCAATTATGTGTCACTGATGATTCTTTAGATTTTAGGGCAACCGGAGCTCCATCTTGAGCTAGAAATACATTAATTTCTCTAGGCTTTGTTTGATTGCTGGCTATGAATGTTGATCCATCCCCAACTTTAGTACCGTTTATTCGGAATATAAGAATTGGACGTCCATGGTCCGAATTTGCATAAATTCTTTGGTTTTCTAATCCTGCAAAAACCCCTTCTCTTGTAAGATTATCAACATAAACAGCAGTTAATCCCCCAGGATATGGGTGTTCATTTCGAGTATGCCATAAACTAAAAGGGCGTTGATGTCCTATATATGCTCTTGTATGACTTAGACTATGACCTGGATGACCATCATGTTCATCACTAGAAACATACATAGTCATTTTATATCCCATAGTAAAAGCATCTACAATTGAAGAACCATTGGTATATTTTGGAGGTTTATCAATAGCTCCTACATAACTTAATGGATGACGTGGTTCAAATAGGCTTTCTCCGTGAACTGAAGATACTTCTGCGAGTTTAACATATTTTGGATTATTATACGTCCAATCTTGAATATATGCTTCTTTAGTGGTATGGTGTGGTAATGCTAGTGCACGAACTCCATTTGTTGAGGTAAAATCATCAAGAATATTCCATAAAGCATTGGGTGATTTTACGGTAAAGTAGGAATCAAGTATAGGTGATTTCAATAATGAATTACCACTGAAAATACAAATATAATGACCTGTTCGGACACATGTCCATTCTATTCCATGGAATGTTACAAATTCATCGGGTTCATAAGCAGCATTAGTAGACGCTTCTAGACGATCTAGTGACCATGGATTAAACATCATAATCTCAGCATGATCCGCTAATGCATTGAAATCAAGGCAAGCAATATGTTTTACAAAATAGAATGAATGTTCAGGAGTTCCTGTTCCATCAGAGAGCTCAGAATGAGTATGAAGATCTCCCCAAACTATAAAAGGATCTACAGAGGTGAAATTTTTTATTATGATTGGATTGCTATAATATGTATTTTTTGTGATACTATCATTTATTATGATATAATGAAAACCAAGGGTATTAATACTTGCTTGAAATACGTGTCTTCCATTATCTTTTCCGTCTCTGATTTCATAAGCTATATCAGATCCAAACATTTGTCCTGTAAATGTATATGGTTCTGGTAAATCTGCTTGTGGATTTAAAATAAGATTATAATTAGAAAGATTATATGATTTTATCGAGAATTCTACTTTTCCTTTATAAATTGCGCTTAATCGTTCAAAAGGATCCCATGCTTCCACAGTAATTTCAAAAGGTTCATTAATTTTAGCCATAGTGGGGGTGTTTAACCATAAGAGTTTAGGACTATTATCAAACATTACTCCTAAATCAATGCTCACAGACGTCCATAAACTAATAGGAATGACTATTATTACTAAATTTATAGCGTTACGCTTTTTATTTGATATTCTCTGATAACTCTGAGACCATTGAAGAATTTTTTGATAAGATATTCCTTTTCTTTTTAAAATCTCTAAAATTATTACTATTACTAAATATGAAATAATGAAAATTACACTAAACCAAATTACAATTGTAAGTGGAGCAATTTCTTTATAAAAATGTACAAAAAACGTAACAAAACCAGCAGCGGAAGCAAGAACAATTCCATTTCGTTTCCAGGCTTTATCCTTTAGGAAAATATAATAAAAAACACCAATAATTAAACCAATTACACACCAAAAATACCAGAAAAGTGAAACAATACCAAATCCGTATGTAATTATTATAGGAATGCGCCACCAGCGAGACCATTCTCTTTCTGCTGATTTTATTTTATTATTGTCTGGTTTCTTTATTTTAACCATATTTCTATTTTTCCACAAATTTATAATCATTAATAATATATGAATTTCAATTAAATAAAAATATTAAAACTAACAAAAAAGTTGAAAGTGATGAGTTTTGTTAAAGACAAAAGTAACTGAAATGTTAGGCGTTGAGTATCCAATCTTTTGTGGAACTATGATGAATATCAGTTATCCTTCTTTTACAGCTGCGTGTTCAAATGCTGGAAGTCTTGGAATTCTCGCTTCAGTAATGTACCGTAAACCTGAACCATTACGCGAGGCATTGCGTGAATTAAAAAATTTAACTAATAATCCTTTCGCTGTTAACGTAAATTTATTTCCTATGCTTAAACCTATAAAACAAATTGATTTAGTTAAAGCTATGATTGAGGAGGGTGTTAAAATTATTGAAACTTCTGGACATCAAGCTCCTGAAAAATACATTCCATTATTTAAAAAGAATGACATAATTTGGATCCATAAATGTGCCGGTGTGAGATATGCAAAAAAAGCAGCGTCATTAGGAGCTGATATTGTTGAAGTAGTCGGCTGGGAAAATGGTGGTTCAGTAGGACTTTTTGATATCGGAACACTTGTGTTAACACCTGCCACTGTTGATGCCTTAAATATTCCTGTTGTCGCCGGAGGGGGGATTTCAGATGGAAGAGGAGTTGTTGCTGCTTTAGCATTAGGAGCTGAAGCTGCACTAATAGGTACTCGTCTTTTGACTACACAGGAATGTCCTATTCATGATAATTTGAAACAAGCACTTTTAAATGCTACAATTTATGATTCAACTCTAGTTATGCGTTCACTTGGTGCTGCTCATCGAGTGTGGAATAATCAAGCAGCAAAGAAAGTTCTCGAATTAGAATCTTCAAAAACCGATCAGATGGAGATATTCAATATCGCAGCGGGCTCCAAATCGAAATTAATGTATGAACAAGGAGATTTAACTGCTGGAATAGTTTCATGTGGACAAGGTGTAGGACTTATTCACAATATCCCTACAGTTAAAGAATTAATTGACCAAATAATGAAAGAAGCTACGGATATTATCCAAAATCTTTTTAATTCATAAATATATAATAAGAAGGAAAATTATTTTTTAGGGTTGCTCCATTTATATTTATAAACTAAGATTATAAATCTCAAAATAATCGATTAGATGTATTTTTAAATGAATGATGAAGAAATAAGAAAGATCTTATGGTTAAGCGGTTTGAAAAATTCAGTCAAATTCAATGGAAAGCCAAATAAAAAAGCAATAATGGGAAAACTTATGGCCACAAGATCTGATTTACGATCTAATGCTAAAATTATTCTTCCTATTTTAGATCAAATTATTGAGGAAATTTTAAAGCTAACTATTGATCAACAAGAGGAACAGTTATTACAATTAGATCCACATGCTTTAGATAAAGAGGAAAAAATCAAAGAAACAAAAGAATTGCCAGAATTACCTAATATTTCTAATTATAATAAAATTGTAATGCGTTTAGCTCCTTATCCTAGCGGTGCTTTACATATCGGAAATGCAAGGATGATCGTATTAAATGATGAATATGTAAAAAAGTATGGAGGGGAACTAATTCTATTCTATGATGATACAATTGGGAGCCCACAATCATTACGAAACAGCCCTAAAGCTAAGTTTGTACTACCAGAAGCTTATGACTTGATTAATGAAGGCTTAGATTGGTTAGGTGTAAAATATAGTAAAATCTATTATAAAAGTGATCGATTAGAAATATTTTATGAGTACTGTGAAAAGTTAATTAAGGATAATATCGCTTATGTTTGTTTTTGTCCTGCAGAAAAATTTAGGGAAGAGTACAAAAAATACAAGAAAGATTGCCCACATAGGAATCATTCGATTCAAAAGAACTTAGAAGAATGGGAAAATATGCTCAATAAAATATACCATGAGGGTGAAGCTGTTGTAAGATTAAAAACAGGGATGGAGCAAAAAGACCCAGCTTTAAGAGATCAAATAATTATGAGGATTTCTGAAGCAGAGCATCCAAAAGTGGGTAATAAGTATATTGTATGGCCAATGTTAGAATATAGTTGGGCCATTGATGATTACCTGATTGGAGCTTCTCATATATTAAGAGGAATAGATTTAGTTAAGGAGGGTATTATTGAAGAATTTATATGGGATCATTTTGGATGGAAAAAAGCTGAATTACTATATTATGGAAGGCTTAATTTTGCTGATATGAAATTGAGTAAAACGGAATCAAGAAATAAAATTCAGAAGGGAATATATGAAGGATGGGATGATCCCAGAACATGGAGCTTACAATCCCTAAAAAAACGCGGAATTAAAACAGAAGCATTACGAGAAACACTGTTAGATCTTGGGATATCTCAAACTAATATAACCTTCTCTGTAAATTGGTTGTATTCAAAAAATCAAGATATAATAGATGAAATATCTTATCGTTATTTTTATGTTGAAGATCCAATTTTAATAGTAATTGATGAAGTTCCAGAAAAAAAGTATATCGCAGAACCTTTATTACTTCCAACAGACCCAAAAAAAGGAAAAAGAAAGCTACATTGTGTTACAAAAGAAAATCAATTAATGTTATTAATTTCATTACCCGATGCGAAAAATTTAAAAAAGAATTTGATTGTTCGGTTAAAAGATTTAATGAATGCCAAGATTAACTCTATTGATCTAAAAAATAAAAGATTAGATGCTTCATATCATAGTAAGGAGTTAAATCGAGAATTTCCAATTATTCATTGGGTACCCCAGGATGAAAATTTAGAAGTATCAATTCTAAAACCAAATGGTATAATTTCAAAAGGATGTGGCGAGATTGATCTATTAAAAATACCTATGAATCAAACAATTCAATTCGAACGTTTTGGATTTGTAAATCCTAATCAACTTGAAAAAAATCATCTTTATTGCTATTTTACTCACTAATTAAACCTTCTGATGCGAATTCAAAACGCGATATTTTAGTTTACTGAACAAATCTATAAGTTATCACATATAAAATAACACATCAAGATATTTTGATACTATAAAACATAACGATAAAATTTTAATAATTAAATATAAATTTATAACTCTATAAGAAATATAATAAATAAATTTCAATAAGGATTTTTTCAATGATAACATTTTTGCCTTGCAAGAGATGCGGAAGTGCCCTTTCTGTCGTAAAGGGATCGGTAGCTAAGTGTCCTTATTGTGGGGCAAATACTTTTTACATGGAATCAATATATTCCTTCAAATATTATTTAAATGTAATATTACAGCTTACGTCGATAAAAAGGGATAGAAATATTAAAGATTCAGAAATAGAAATAAGAAAATCTTTAATTAAATCTTTTTTTTATAAGCTATATTCTGAATTTAATGAATACAGACATTTTATTATAACCAAATTGGATAATATTACTATTGATCCTATAAAATTAAATAAGTTAATACGTTCTGCTGGTAATTTTGAGATTATCATTGAGGAATATTTATTAACTCATCTAAAAAATGAAACTATCAGAAAAAAATATCAACAACTCCGAGATCTCGCTTATATAATTAACAAGTCATCCTTAGGATTATATTTTAGTTTTTTAGCTAAAAATTCATTATATCTTAAAAAATGCTCTGAATATTATCGATTTGCTGAAAAGAGCTACCAGAATATTGTAGATTTTTGCAATATTACAAAATTTGAAAATAATCATTCCAAATTATATAATAGAAAAGATATATATGAGATTCTAACGGAATTTGCATCAATATTACGAGGAATCCTAAATCATAATCCCAAATACTATTCAGATAAGTTAGAATTTTTATTAGTTAAATTGAACAAAATTACAGCAAAAGATTTTGAGAGATATACTTTATATGCTCAAATTGAAAGTATTTATCAATTAGAGCGCGATACTAGTGTATTGTTAGAAAAAGTAAAACATGATACTCTATTTATATCTCCCGTTCCCCCGGAAGGTGATATAATATTTAATTCTGAAGAAAATCTCAAAGAATTGAATAATGTAAAAGATTGGATTCACGATATCTCAAAAAAATATCAAAGATACCAAAGAAATCTTTTAAAATTACATTCTGGAAAATTTATTAAATATCTTGAATCATATAGTACTAAATTTATTGACTATAAAAATAGAAATCTTGAGAAATTCACCATTTTATTAGAAAATATGATTTCAAACGCTTTTGACACTTACAACTCTGAAACTCTTGAAGTATTAAATACACTTAGTGATTTTATTCATAATAATATTTTTAATGAAAAAATTATTGAGAGAATTGAAATTGAACTAAAGGATTTAATCAAATTAGATGAGATGTTGAAAAACTTTATAAATGAAATCTTTAAAAAACCATTAATTAGGGATCTTAAATCAGATTATTATAAAAAATTGATTTCATTTACTTCAAACAAACACTCAGAATTTGATAAACATATCTTAAAATGCATTAATCGAATGTTGCAAGAGTTTCAAGAATATAGAAGTAAAAAAATATTATCTTTAGAAGAACAAAAGAATCAGTTTAGTTTAGAATTTAAACCTAATCTTCAAAAGCTTATTGATTTAAGTTTTAATTTGGATAAAAATGCATTACAATATCCCCTTTTCATCGATATTAAATTAGAAAATAAAATATTAAAGAAAAATCATTCCGAAACCATTAAATTAATAGTTGAAAATTCTAATTTGTCAGAAATAAATGATATAAAGATCTATTTCTTTTTACCAAACTCATTTCAATTTAAAAGAAAATCTACAAGTATTAGAAAACTAAAAGCAAATGAAAGAAGAACGATTAAGACAAAGATAACTCCTACAAAAACAGGTACATTCTTGTATATGGTTATGATTGAATACCAATATACGAATAAAACTTTTTGGATGCCTTCAATTAAACTTGAATTGAAAGTTGAGAGAGATGAAGAAATTTATAGATATCAACATTACACTGTCTTAAATACGAATATGTATCGTGATGAACTTGAAGCTTCAAGAATATTTAATAATTTGCGCATATCAGTTTAATCCAAAATTTGTCTTCAGATTATTTTATAGTTTAAAATGTAAAGTTTTTTTAATTTAATTTATTCATGTAATTTAATAATGAATGATAAAGAAGATCAAGATCCTACTGAAGAAGAAAACTTTTCTAATCTTCAAGATAAGGATGAATTAAATAAAAAAGATTGGTTATTTTGTCCTGTGTGTGGAAATACTATTCCACAAATTCAAAATCTAAAGTTTTGTATAAAATGTGGGTTGAATCTTCAATATCTTAGAGAACATAAACAAGTAGAGACAAAGAGAGCATTAAATCCTTATATAAAACCAACTATATATCCCCAATCTTACATACCTACAATTAAACTTGGGCCTAAAAAAATTTCAGATGAAGAAATACTAGATACAAAAGACCATGAATTATGGGGGCCTTGGCCGTCTATTGGGATACCTTTAGGTGCCTTTCTTTTAATGGATTTAATAACAACAGGAATTTTCTTTCTTATTATGCTCTTTGCATTTGATACGGAGATTCTTTATGATTTAATAGCAAATCCTTATTTTTTAATATTTAGCACATTTTTTGAGCTGATTTTTATACTTGTTCCAGTCTTATACGTAGCTAAATATCTCCAAAACCCCACTCTTCAAAATAGGCTAGGATTATTAGGATTTACTAGAAAAGGTTTTGATAGAGTAGGACTAATCAAAGAAATTTTAATAGGAATCGGATTTGCATTAATTGGAGTATTATTAGTAGTTGGAGTTTCCTTTCTAACTGAGATTTTTTTAGAGGTCTTTTTTGGTATTGACATTATCAGAGATATTAGTGGTGCTACATCTGATGTAGAAATAATCATCTCAAATTCAGATATTCTTAGCTTGATCCTCTTATCCGTAGTGATGATACTTATTATAGGAACCTCTGAAGAGATATTATTTAGAGGATTTATGCAAAAGGGTTTGACTCGAAGATTAGGAAATGTGGGTGGAATAATAATTACTGCTTCAATTTTTGCTATAATTCATGTTATAGGAGTTATTTTATTAGTATTAGGAAATCCAATGGTTCTTCTTATTTCATTTCTTCTGTCATTTATTCCCTATTTTGCAATCTCCCTTTTATTAGGATTAATTTATTATTGGCGAAATGAGAATCTGATAGCAGTTATCATTACTCATGGTGTATATGATGCTTTAACAATAATTCTAGTTTTCGTTTTTTATAATATTTTCTAGATTTAATTCTAAATCAAAAATCATGATTCAGAAATTTAAAGAAACTGCTAAAGAAAAAAGGAATAATATTGGAATTGGATTAGGTCCTTCTGAATATAATAATCAGAAAATCTTACAAGCAAGTTTAAATTTTTTGGAATTTAATAAAGTGAATATATATATTTTTGGTAATTCGAATTTCATAAATAGTCTTCTTGGACAAACTCCAAAAAATTACATAAATTCACGAGTAAATTTTATTGAATGTCAAGCCCCTGAGAGTGTAATTTTTAATTCTTTAATCGATAATACTATTCAATCTATTGTAAGGGGTTCCATGAGCTCAAATAAATTCTTAAAAAGTCTTAAAAAAAATTTGAATGTCAAAAAAACTAATAGATTAGCATTACTGGAAACAAAAAATGGGCAACAATTCTTCTTTGGTCCAGTTGGTATTGATGAGTGTAATAGTTTTGAAAATAAAATTAAATATTTAGACTTAGCAATAAAAAAATTGCAGGAATTTGATATCATTCCAAAAATAAGTATTTTAAGTGGAGGAAGAATAAGCGATACAGGTAGAGATAGCAAAGTTGATAAAACAATTCAGGATGCAGAGAAAATAGTTGAATTATTGAAAAAAAAATATTCCAATTTGAAGATCTCCCATGATGAAATATTGATCGAAAAAGCTATCGAATGTAAATCAAATTTAATAATTGCTCCTGATGGTATCTCTGGAAATCTAATTTATCGTACATTAGTTCATTTAGGTGGAGGTAAAGCATACGGGGCAATTTATATGGGATTAAGAAATACAATTATTGATACATCTAGTGTCGGTGATTTTTCTGAAATACAAGGAGCATTATTATTAGCACATGCTTTATCAAAGTAATAAGAACTTGTGATTCTATGAAAATATTTGATAAAAAATCGTTTGATCAGATTTTAAATTCATTAAGTATATTCGTAAAATCTTTTTCTTCTTCTGAAGCATCTAAATATGCTAGGTTTTCTTTTAACTCTTGAACATTTTTTACTCCGGGGATAGTTGTTGAAACACCCGTTTGAGAAAGAGTATAACTTAGGCATTTAATTGGTGTAATGTCTTGAGGTATTTTCTTCTTTAAACTAATACCTCCAGATTGATATTTTGCGATACTTACAGTTCTATTTCTTTGTAGTAATTTTCCCCCTGCAAATGGTTTAATAGCTACAAGACCGATATTTTCTTTTCTACAAGTTTCCAAAAAATCCTCTTTTTCAGTCATACCATTATTAACAATATTAATTTGATTCATTATCATGTCAAAATGACCACTTATAGCTGCTTTTTGACCTATAGTAGTATTATGAGTACTTAATCCTATAAATTTAGCTTTTCCTTCTTTCTGTAATTTTTTTGCTAAATCCAATAACCCTCCTGGAGCAATTATCGAGTCATATTCTTTTACTTTAACAAACTGTAAGTTTACTATATCAATATACCCCTTTCCAAATTTAGATAGAGTATTCAAAAAAGTTCGTTCACATTCTTCGGTATTGCGAGTTCTTCGAACTTTTCCATCTTCATCTACTGATCCTAAATGGCAAGTAAGTATTATCTCATCTCTATAATCATTAATTGCAGTACTGATATTATCAATATAATCAGATACATTAAAAACAATATCAAAATAATTAATTCCATTCTTTATAGCTTCATATATTACAGATATAACTGTATTCTTAGGTTGTCTGAATAAATATTCCGTTCCTAAACCAATTTCACTAATATCCAAACCAGTTTTCCCTAATTTTCGAAATTTCATCTTAGATCTTAAAGATTAATTACTCATATTTCAAATTATGATTTTAAATTACTATATTATGAATACTTAAGAATTGGTATAATCTGAATATTTATTTTAATTTAATTAAGAACTCTATAAAAAAAGTATTGATTATCTTAAATCGACATCCCTAATGTCCAAAATAAAAAATAGGAAAAAAATTATGTTTTTAACTTAGAACTCCAATAAGCATGGCGATAAGTACGATTATTCCACCAATCCAACTCCCAAAGATAATTAAAAAAAGTCCTAGTACTCCTAAAATAGCAGGTGTATAATGTATTGGTTTTATTCCTAATAGAATAACTATAATTGCAAGAACAACCGCAACTATATCCGTATATAATCCAAAACTCCAAAATTCAAAAAAACCTATCAAATGTAATATTGATTCTATCAACGCAACAACACCTCCAATAATTGCCATTACACACATGAATTTATCTGATGCTTGCAACTTGCTCCATACCATTTTTTACTCAACTTTCTTTTTTTATGTATTTTTTATCAAAAAATAGATTAGAACAATTTATAAATTTTAACAAAAATATGTAAGATTGCATTAATAAGTAGAGGAGGAGGTTACAAAATCCTCATAAAAACAAATTAAGAGTATTTTTCAATAATATAATTTTGTAATGAACATACATATTTTTCAAGATTTAATATTAATATTCTCTGCTCTACTTCACGAAGATACGGAACATCTAAACAATTAAATAACTCGTTTAATCTGTTAATCGTATTGAATAATTCTACGATTGTATTCCAATCATTTGCCCATTCATAATCCTGAATATCTTCCAATTCTATAATATTTAATAACCTCTTTATCTATTTTATATAACTTTTGAAAAAGAGATGATATTTCATCATAAAAAATATGTAGATACTCAAAGAAAAGTAATTTATAATTTTTTTAGGATTAATATTAGAAATCCAAAAAATTACTTGCTGAATCTTTTCAGGTGTTGCTACAACTTTTTTTGAAAGTATAAAAAAAGTAATTTATTAGCTATTATTTTATTAACATACTCTAATAATTTTGTAAAAAATAATTTATTATAAAAGGGTAAATTCAATGAAAAACAATGGATGTAATTTAAAACGCAAAACACATCTTTTAAGAAAGAGGATTTGCATACTTGTACAATGTCTAATTCTGGGGGCGTTCTTGAGTTCGCTTTTATTTTCCATGTATCAAGGAGAATATAAAAACATATATGTTTCTATCCCAAAAGCATCTACAACACATTCACCAATATCTATAGATGGAAATGCCGCATTAGATACTTTTTGTGCAGGGAAAGGGACTGATGGTTTATCGTGGGATACGGCTCACGTGATTGAGGACCTTGAAATTGATGCGGAAGGCGTAGGTAGCGGAATTGATATTAGAAATACGAATAGGTTTCTAATTATAAGACGCTGTACTATTATCAACTCTGGAAATGTGTTTGTTTTATATACGGAATCCGGAGATTCCGGAATCTTTTTAGGCTCGGTTAAAAATGCAAAAATAACTGAGTGTGATGTGAATAACAACCATCTTGGAATCTGCTTGACAGACGCAAATTATAACATTATTTCGGACAATGTCATATCAAATAATAGATACAAAGGAATTGGCACTTGGAATGCGAGTCATAACACCATTTCGGGCAACATTGTCTCGAATGATGGAGAAGTTATTGGTATTAGTTTACTAGGCTATTCGAATTATAACACCATTTCGGGCAACACTGTCTCGAATAATTTGGGGGTTGGTGTTGGTATTTATACTCGCATGGCGGACCATAACACTATTTCTGACAATGAAGCTACATATAATTCTATGGGTATTAGTTTGCAATACCCTTCGAATTATAATACTATTTCGGGCAATAACGCCTCGTATAATGATTTATATGGTATTAAATTAGAATATAGTTCGGAAAACACCCTTTCGGGCAATTGCGCGTCATATAATGGTGTGTATGGGATTAATTTGGATAGCGATTCTGATAATAACGAGGTTTATCAGAATATTGTCTGTCACAACGAATTAGTAAATATTAACGATTTAGGAGAAAATAACGACATTCACGATAACGACGATTGTTCTCAACCCGAAGGTATCCCGAGCTATCCAATTGCGTGGATATCAGCAATTGTATTGTGTGATGTGGCGATTTCAATCTACATAGCTCAAAAAAGGGGTAAAAAGTAAATTTTGTTTCAAATTAAAGTTTTAAATACGTTTAGAGGTTCTAAGAAATGGATTTATTGAAGGAATATCAGAAGAATTGGAGGATTACAACTTTCATTTACTAATATGCAAGCATATCTTTAAGTTATCTTATTATAGTTCAGAGCTCTCTGCAAGCGAAGCATATTTTAAGAAGAATTTATTTCCTGGTGTTAAGATTGATGATATTTGGAGAAATTATTATAGAAATGGAGATAATTATTTAGGTGAATCCTAATTAACTTTTTTTTGTATAAGAAATTTATAAATTTTTAAACACATTTTTTTTAAATATTCGTTTTTCTATTTTATAATTACCGATTAACTTTTTATATTAATTGTTAAGAATGAGACAATGAGTAAAGACTTTGTAGTGAATGATTTTCTCAGTTTAAAATTAGAGAATGGAAAAACAGTTATTTATGTAAATGGTAAGAAGTTCATCCAATGCAAATATTTACTTATAGATATTCCTTTTGAACAGGCAGATGAAATTGCAGCAGTTTTTAATATTGATAATTTAATCGAAGATGAAAATGAGCTTAACTATCATGATTATGTCAATAAAATAAATCCAGAGCTGGAATTTTGGGGTCATTGTTCTAATTTACAGGTTTGGTATGAGTATCGTTATGACACTCGACTGCTACATAGAAACTTAGCTTTTCCCCTCCTTAAAAAGTTAACCGAAGTAAGAGATCCTTTAGCAAGAATGGTTTTTAAAGAAGAGCTCACTAATAGGTTTATAAGTGGTAATCCTAATGTTGTTACCTATTTGCTTGAGGAAGGCTTTTTACGATTTTTTACCCAAGAAGAATTCCAAATTTTATTAGAGAATATTAATACAACACAAATAATAGATCAAAATCCAGAATTACTCTTTTTATTACTTAATAGGTTAGACATGCTTAGATTAGAAGAGATATCCAAAATTAAATGGTTTGAAGAATTAAAAAAAATCAGAGAATTAAGTATAGAATCAAAGAGACTTACAAATTTTAATGGTTTGGAGGAGTTTACTAGTTTAGAAGCTCTAAGTCTTAATGACAATAATTTAACTGAACTTCAAGGGTTAGATTCTCTCATCAAATTAAAAAAACTAAATTTAAATAGAAATAAAATAATTAAAATGAAAGGGATAGAGAATCTAAAAGAATTGAAAGAATTATACCTTTGGAATAATCGAATAAAGGAGATCTCAGGATTAGAGAATCTTAAAAAATTGGAGAGATTAAGTCTTGGAGGTAATCAGATAAAGGAGATCTCAGGATTAGAGAACCTTAAGAATTTAAAGTTTTTAGATCTTAGCTATAATCAATTGTCGGATTTAAAGGTGTTAATAGACCTTCAGAATTTACAAATTTTATATATTCAAAATAATAAGTTAACAGAAATTAATGTGTTAAATAGATTACGGAACTTAAGAGAAATTAAGATTAGTTATAATATGGTTCCTGAGAAATTGATAGACCGTTTAAGAGCCTTAAATATCAATATTTTGATCGAATAAGAATTTATGAAGAGTGGGAGAGGGGGGATTTGTTCGGGATACCCGAAGCGGGAAGCCCGTTGAACCCCCGACCACTCGGTTTCTGAAATATTCAATTAATATGATTTTTATAAAAAAAAAAGATGAACTTATGATTTTATCCTCTTCACGATTATTGATAATTAATAACTACATATTACTAAAAATCAAATGAAATATTATACAATCTTTTATCTTTTTAGGTTTATTAAAATTAATAAGAGTCGAAAATAATTTATACTTGTAAATTTATAGGTGTAACCATATGGTGGATATTTTTGAAGTTTTTTTACATCCTTTTTTATCGGAAGTTGTATTAGAATTAAGATTTCCAACTAGATTAAAAATCCCTAACTATATCGCTGAATTTCAAGAAAAAATCTTAAAAGAATTCCCTGATTTAAATGAAACAATTTTATCAAAAGTAATTTTCATTTCTAGAGATAATCCTGAAATTCAACATGAAAATGCTTGGGAGTTTAAGAATCCACAAAATGAAACGCGATGTAGAATATCAAAGAATCGATTTTCACTAATTTCAAATAAATATATTTCTTGGAATGAACATGAATCAGTTAAAGGTTTTAAAGATATATTAGATTTTACTCTTAAAAACTTCTTAGATCTATATTCAATTGAAAAATTTAACCGAGTCGGATTAAGATATATTAATAAAATTAAAATGGAAGAAGAAACTTCTGAATGGTTTAAAACATATTTCTTTCCATTATTTAACCTTGAAAAATATAAATTAGAGGATTTACATGAAAATGTTGTTCGTTTAATAGTTATGAAAAGTAAAGAAATTGAAATAACTATTCAAAGTACATTTATCACTGAAGATAATGAAGATTTTTATATTTTAGATTTTGATGCATATTCAAAAAATGTTGATGTTGATATTTTAGACTCACAAATTGAATCTTTACATATTGAAATATTAAAAGAATTCCATTCTCTAATAACTGAAGAATGTAGAAAAAAAATGAGGGGTGTTTAATTTTTGGAAGAATACATAGATCCTATATCTGAAGAAGAAGAATTACTAGCAAAAAAAATTGATAATAAAATTAGAAGAGGTGAAGATTTATCTGGGGACGAGTTCTATATACCTATAAAATCAGAAGAAAAGAGAATCCATGAGTATGAAGAAGAAATTGAAAGTTCGAAGTCTAAGGGAACCATTACTGATGAGAATTACTTTATAAGAGCAGATTTAGATATTCATATTAGAGTCCCTATTGCCTTTATGGGAAGATCTGGAGTCAAAATTCTATACCCCTCAGTTCAAGAGGCACTAAAAGTCCAAAAATTAGATCAAAAGTATAAAATAAATGAATTAAATCAAAAATTAATTCAATATGGTGAAGGAATCGTAGGATTACTAGAAAACTGGAATGGTGAAAAAAGTAAAGCAATTACCCTAGAATCATGGAATTATTCCACTAACCTAGTAAAAAAGATTCTGTATAATTTGTGGGATCAAGCCTATGACATTCCTATTCCATTGATATTAGTTAATACTGATGGAAGTTATGATGTAGATTGGCAAACAAGTGAATTTGAATTATTAATAAATTTACCTAGTGGAAAAAAAGATTTAGTTCATATTTATGGAGAGAAATTAGGTTTTCCAGAATATGAATTAGAAGTTAGAATTAATTATGATCTTGTTCAAGGTGTCATTATTGAATGGATAAAGAAGATCCTTTAACATGGGAGATTGAACCACAAGAAAATTTTTTAGATATACATTTACTATATCGCGCAGTACATAAGATCCTATGGAATAAATGGCCCGATCTCAATAAAATTTACACCAATTTTTTCTCTTTTAATCAAGTAATTAATGGTTTATCAGTCGATTGGAGTAAATATGCAACACCAGAAGATACTCTAAATCGTCGAATAGATCCAAATTTAACATCAAATGGGATTATAGAAATAATTGTAGGGAAATTAAGAGAATGTATAAAGCAAAATGATTATTCAATAACAATACAACACTATCCTTTGAGGATACCTCCTATTAATCGAGCTCATAGTTTATTAGATGGAATAACTAAAATAAACAAAGCCAAAATTAAAAGAGAACTGTCTACAATAGCCCAATGGGCACCAAATATGAAACCAATTAAAGAGCAAATTTAATTTGAGTTTATCTTTTATTTACACCATTAAATTCATTTAAACCTTAATTAGGATTATTTAAATTTAAATAGATTCATTAAAAAACTTAAAAATTAACCCACTCCTTTTACTTTATTATATAAAATTGATCTTTTTTAGTAAAATTTCTCTATTTTTTAAACTCAAGATAAATTATGAGATTATATAATAATTCAGAAAAAAGAGAAAGAGAATGCGGTAAATGCCGTCAAATTAAACCTTATTCTGAGTTTAAAAATAGATCCGATCTTCCTCATATTAAACGATCCATTTGTAAAAAATGCGAAATTATTATAGAAGCTAATCGATTACAAACGAAAAGCTGGATTCATAAAATTCATGCCATTAAATTAGTCACTAATGATCAAAATAAATGTCAAATTTGTAATGAGATTGGAATTGAAAATCTTCCAATGTTAGATTTTCATCATCCAGATCCTAATTTATCAACAGTTTCAGCAAGAGAAAAAGGTTTTTGGAGAAGTGTACGTTATAAGTCATGGTCATATATTAGAAATGAATTATTAAAACAAAAAGTAATAGTGATTTGTAGAAATTGTCACATGAAACTTCAATCAATTATTTTAAGTAAATATAAGGATTTAATTCTTAATTTTAATGACCCAACTTTAATTACAAGAAATTTAATTTCTGATCATGCTATGAAACAAGCCATACAACGTTATATTAGAAAGAAAATAATTTTATTTGATATTTGGGATGGAATGTGTACCAAATGTGGTTTTGGAATTTCTTTTAATAATATTGATAATTTACCCGCACTTGAGATTCACCACATCAATCCCGAAATAAAAAGTGATGTATTATCTTATTATTTAAGGGTAATTTCAGATATAAATAGAATAAAGGATATCATTAAAAAGGAGAATTGTATATGTCTATGTAGAAATTGCCATATTATGGTTCAATCAACTTTTTTTAATGAGAATAAAGCAAAAATTTTTAAAAGATATAAGCAAAAATTTTGTTAAACATTATGGGAGAGGGGGGAATTGAACCCCCGACCACTCGGCTTCTGTAAACCGTGGCTAAGCGTTGGTTTGCCCCAGCCGATTCTATTTGGTGAGATAGATTCTAACCAATGTATCATACCAAGCTAGACCACCCTCCCTTTGCTAAACAGGCTTCTCTTTTCAAAGATTTTATTAATTGTCTCTTATAATCAAGAGATAATCAAAGAATTAAATAACTAATCTTATTAAAGTGTCGGTATAGACAAGTAAAATTAATATTCTAAAAAAGTTTTGCCGTTAATAATTATGGTTTTTATTTTATTAATATAAAATTTAAAGTTCAAATAAAATAAAACAAATTAACTATTCTGATAATTTTTATATTCTTTTAAGAGTTTTTTATATTAAATTCTATATTATTTTTATCTATATATTTTAAAATCATGCGTTCTAGAAAACCGTTTATTATCTTTTGGCCTCAATATTTCGATGCAAAAAGAAGTCGTAGTAATGGTAGACGACTTCCTAAAAAATTTGCGTCAGAAAAAGTTAGCTTAGAAGATATTGCTAAGGCTGCAAGGAATTTAGATTATAATGCGGCAATCGAAAGAGGTTATAAATATTCTAGAACATGGTGGGATGACGCAGGTAGAGTTTTGATAGATATAAAGGGCAAGAAAAAAAGTAAAGTAATGCTTGAAGTTGCGAAAGAAATTAGAAAGCTACATACAGAAACTTAATATTCCCAATTATGCATGAATTCGCCTTTGCCTATAATATTTTTAAGGTTGCTGAAGCTACAGCAATCAAATATAATGCAAAAAAAATTTCAGAGGTTTTACTTGAAATAGGGGAATTAACTCTTATCGTTCCAGAACTCCTTCAACGATCTTTTGAAATGGCAACCAAGGGTTCAATAGCAGAGGGGGCCAAATTAACAATTAAAATAACTCCTGGTAAGGTAAAATGTCGAGATTGTAGTAAAACCTCAGAGGTATCTTTGACTCGAGAAGCGGAATTAACGGGACTTCAACTCTTTAAATGTTCTCACTGTGGTAGTAATAATACAGAAATAGTAGAAGGAAAGAAGGCAAACGTTAAAAATATTAAAATTCAAGAATGATTTATACTATTATATTAAAATTGTAGTTAATAATATCCTGGTTAAAATTTCTATTCATTCTTAAATTAAGACACCATTTAAGAGTCCGTGCTGGCCAGGTCTGCTAGTTATTTTTGCATTCCCTAATTCTGTTTCAACAATAGCTCCTTTTGTTAGGATATGCCTACGAGTCAAATCCTTTGAGGCTTCATTAGTTTCAAATCTTAAAATTCTGACTTTTGCAGTTTTATTCGTACTTGAGTCTGTTACATTAATATATTGCGTCGCAAATAGCTTAAGCTTAAAATTTCCTCCCATAATACGTTGTTTCTTCCTTTTATCCGGACCTATTTCCGTATTAATTCTAGGACGTTCAAGTTCTCGTTTTCTTTTCTTTCTAAAATGCTTGTATTTTTTCCCAGTATACTTCCTTTTTGACCTTGCTTGACTACGAGCCATATAAAAAAACCATATTAAGTGTATAGTAGTAGGAATGATAAAGAAGGATATCTTTAAAATTTTATGTAAATATCATTGAGTTATGATTTATTAAAGTAAAATAAATATAGAACAAATTTTTATTTATTATATATCACTAATCTAGCTATTCAATAAAACAGTATCTAATTCATAGCAAAATGATGAAAAATAACTTTAATAAGAAACAATTGGATCATGAACAATATGGGAAATTGCTCCAAACAGGGACAACAACCGTCGGTATTATGATAAAAGACGGAGTAGTTGTTGCCACGGATTCACAAGCGACTGCAGGAACTTTCGTAATGTCTAAGCAAGCCCAGAAATTATTTGAAATTAATAAATATACCGCAGCAACCATCGCCGGTGGAGTGGCGGACTGCCAATATGTCGTTAACCAGTTGTGTGCTTTATCTAAATTAAAAGAAGTTGAAGATGGAGAAGTACCTGACCCAAAATATATAGCCAGCCTTTGTCGAAATATTTTATTCAGCGGTAGAAGTTTTTTCGTTTCATTGATGATAGTGGGCGGTTATTCTTTGAAAGAAAAAGCAGGAAGACTATATGGGATCGATCTTCTAGGCACGTTGTATGAGGAGAATAGTTATTTATCCTTTGGAAGCGGAAGTCCTTTTAGCCTTGGTGTATTAGAAGCGGACTGGAAAGTAAATTTAACTAAAGCGAAAGGTATTGAACTTATAAAAACCGCAATTTCAAGTTCACGAGAAAGGGATGCTGCCTCTGGATCTAAAATCCAATTATGTACTATTGATAAGGCAGGTTTCACACAAGTAGAGTAATCTTTTTTAGTAAAAATTAAAGGTTCCTAAACTTTACTGAAATTTGTTTAAGTTCATCAAAAATATATATAAATCCATTTAATTCTAATTCCAAAAAGAACGTGGAATTTAAATCTCTATAATCTTCATAATCATAAAGATAATATTGATTTATATTTACGGTAGAGATATTATACCAGCGTAGTTACGCTGAAGTGTCACAACTAGTAATACTAACAATTTTTATTTGTCATCCTCACCCTAAAAAATAAATTATAGTAAAAAAAAAAGGAATAAATTAAAAATTTAAGCTCATATTCCGATCCCTTTACAATTCCCAAGAATTTACATTTCTTACGACCACAGTCATGGTTTAGGGAATGATTCACCTTCAGGTTGAGCGCTGGATGGCATGGAAAAGTGCATTTGTAAAATTAGCCATTTATCTTCGCGTTTTTCAAATAATGAAGTATAACGTCCTTTGAAGGTCATTTCCTGACCTTGGGTTGTTGCTTTAAATGTAACATCAGCCGCTAACCAGGCAAATGGTTCAGATCCTGATATTGATTTCCAATCATACTCCAAAGATGCAGCTTCAGTTTGAGCAAAATCTCTTTCAAATTGAGCTCTAATTTCATCAAGTCCGATCCGTTTTTCATCTACTCCTGAACCATACACGACCACATTCGGATCAGGTGCGAAAAATGATAAAGCAGTATCCAAATCTTTTTTTTCATATGCTTCAGCAAACTTTTTTATAACTTCCGTTATTTCTTCTTCTATTCTTTCTAAAGTTATCATATTCAACCTCCCAATATTTTCATTTAATTTTATTACTTCTTATATTTTTATTAAATTTAGATGATGTGTTAGATTTCGTACAAAAATGAAGTAAGTAAGAATAATTTATATATTCTTCCTTTTAGAAAGAAGCTAGTAAACCAGTTTATTAAACCATAATAAACCTTTCTTCTTAAATAAATGAGATTGGAATCTCAATATGGAAATTGAGCTTTTAAAAACAGAAATAAGTGCATCTCGTGAGAGAGATGCTGGTTCAGGATATGAACTTCAAATTTGTACCAATGATAAGAATGGTTTCAAACAAATCTAATAAATTGCTTCTAAATTATATCAATTTTCTCTAAATTGGACTAAAATTTGTCTAAGTTCATCAAAAATATAAATAAATCCATTTAATTCTTCATTAACAGCATTCATAATCGTCCAGATTAGGTGTTTAAATTTAGATACACCACTTTTATAATAACCTTCTATGTACGGAAGATCTACTCCGCTTGGATAAGAACTTCCTGGATGAGAATGGAATATACTAAGTAGTTGATAATTATGTTCTTTCGCATATGTACTCGAGATTTCTATTAATTTACTATAATCATCCATTAGAAAAGCAACTGGGCTTTTATTTGCGGATTCAATACATCTAAATTTATAACCATAATAATGATAAGAATAATCATTTTTGCTATTGAGTTTTTTTTGTTCAATAATTGTACCAAAAATTAAGCCACAGGCTTCATTAGGGTAAGCTATCTTCACACATCGTTTAATTTCATCTAAAACTTCAAAATTGACAAATAGAATTATATCTTTTTCAACTTTCAATTGATAAATATCTAACCCCCTACATTACAATATTGTTAAAGCCGCATTCAGAGCAGCCAACCTTGCTTTTTCAGGATTTTCGCCTAATCCTATAATAACAACGTCATTATCTTCTAATTGAGTCTTTTTTTTTTTAAAAAGAGTATCGATGTACTTGAAAGTATTATTTTCAATTTTCACTGGATCTTTTTCATTTTCAGAAAGTGTTTGTAGAGGAAAAATTAAATTTTTACCATTATAAAGCAAACATGTTGCTCCAACACCACCTATTTTAATAGCGGCATCTCTCTGTTCAATACCTTTAGATATTTTATCAGAAGATTCTCTTACTAAACAAAAATACGGGTTATGACCTTCTGGTTTAATAATTATATCTTTTAATTTCGATGGATCTCCTGCTTCTATCAGTGGGATTTTTTGCTTAATTTTTTTAAGAAAATTCAAGCCAACTTTAGTAAGAATATGGCCTTTTCTCTTATTTTCATCAGTTAAAACGGTTATAAAATTAATAGTTATGTTTAATTTCTTAATAAGAGATCTTGCCGTTCCAGAACCAACTAATAATTCTTTTTGTAAGCGATATCTTCCTATGCCGCCCTTATTTTCCTCAAATATAAATAAAGCTAAAATGACATGGACTTTCTCAAATGAAGGCTTTATCGTAGGACTCTGAAATAAAGAGTCTAATTCTTCAAACATTATTTTATTCCAATATAAATAATTATAATAAGTTAAAAAAAAATTTAAATCAGAATATAATTTTATTAAATATCTAGATTCCGAAAATTCAATTCAATTATCTATAAATAGAAATTTTATTTCAATAATATGTCTAAAAAAGAGAAAGAAGCTGACCAATATAAACCACAGAACTTAATTATCTTCAAAGAGAAAGAAGAACCTCAAAAGAAGACAGTAGATAAATACACTTTTGAAAAAGTCGACCAAGAGTATAAAATTAAAAGTAAATGTACTTTTTCTCCTTTTGGAAGCCATTTTCGATACTCTATCCTCATAGATAACCAAAGTCTAGCACCAATCACTGAAATGAAAATAAAAATAAGGTTTCCTGAATTTTTTACCCTTATGAGAGCCTTTCCACCAATAATTAGTATTCCTCACATGACTAGTGGTGAAGAAACTAACCAAATAAATTTGGAATTTGATGAATTAAATGAAAAAAGCAATAAACAAATTCATCTTCATTTTAGTCCAAATTCTCTGGATAAAACAGGAGACATAAGAACAATTGTCACTTATGTAAATAATAAAGATACTGTTAGAGTGTTAGATTCAAGACCTGTCAATATTACTGTTGATAAAATAACTCTTGAACCTAAAGTAGTTCCTTCAAGTTTCATAAGAGAATTTTCTCTACAACCAGGAATTAAAAAAGCAATTAAGAGTATGGGGATAGGAATCGAGCATCAAGTAAATTCTGAAATAATTTTTGACATTTTAGAACAACTTTTTTCAATTCACCACTTTCAGTTAGTTACTAAAGATGCTGAAAAAAGAATTTTGTGGTATTTTGGAACTGAATCTGTAATTAAAGAAGATATTTTGGCGATAGGACAAATGGTGTCAAATAAAATAGAAATAATAGCTTCCTCGCTTAATCATTATCTATTAATATCCTTTTTGACACAAGTCTCGAATGATTTCAAACAATTTCTAATATTGAATGGAATTGTAAATTCTAAAGATAAAGTTCATGATTTAGAATGTAAAAACTGTGGAGCAATCCTCGCTTACTTTCCAAAAAAAAGCGAAACTATTGAATGTCAAAATTGTAATTATGAACAAACTATTTGGTAAAAATATTAAAACACTAGTTTTATTTTATTTATTTAATTTTATATTTAGAGTAATTTCTTTCTTCTTAATTAAAAAGAGATATCATGAGTACAGTTAAAAAAGAACTTGTACCATCAGTTACTGAAATGATGGCATGGACTCGTAAAATATTCAATCAAGGTATACGACGCCCTGGATATACAGCTGATTATTGGGCAGAAAATTGGGTAAAAGAACAATTTGAAGCTATGGGTTTGCTGGATGTTACTCTTGATCCTGTCCCCGTTAAAAAATGGGAGGCTGACGATGCTAAGCTTAAAATTTGGAGGGTTAATGAGCCTAACGAAATATTGGATATTCCTTGTTTCCCTATTCCATATACCAAACCAAAAAATAATCTTGAAGCCGAATTATGCATGATATCAAACAAAACTTCAATATCTGGGAAGATTGCGGTTTCAGAATTAGATTTATTTAAGTTTCCAGTTAAAGCAATAAAAGCATATTCAGGAGTAGATCGATATTATGACCCTGAGGACGCATTTGATAACATGGAGCAAACCTTTCCTTTTGATTTCAAAATGCGTGCATTGTTCGATCGGCCATTGAATAATAGAATAGCCGGTTTTATTGGAATTCTTTCCGGATACCCCTGGGAAACAGATGAGTATTATGTTCCTTATGATGCTGTTGAAAGGGAAATTCCTGGCGTGTATGTTAGTCTAGATAATGGAAAGAAGATTTTAACATTAATTAAAAAAGGCACAGTAAGAGCTAGGTTGTCATATAGGGCTAAAATCTCTGAGGTTATATCCCATAATATTACAGGTACCCTAAAAGGTATGTCTGATGAGTGGATTATAATAGGTACTCACCATGATGGCCCTTGGAACTCAGCAGTAGAAGATGCTTCAGGAATGGCATTAGTGTTAGCTCAAGCAAAATATTGGTCTCAAGTTCCTAAAGAACAACGTCAATTCAATCTAATGTTTCTAATGACTTGTGCTCATATGGCTGGAGGAAGAGGCGCTATTGCTTTTGCAGAAAAATATAAAGAACTTTTAAAAAAAGTAGTTGTTGGCATTCATTTAGAACATGTAGCTCGTGATGTAAAAAGCGAAAATAGAAAATTAATTCCATTAGCCAACCCTACTGTGCGTTGGTGGTTTGTCAGTAGAATAATACCTCTTGAAGAAATTGTTGAAGATGCCATTATAAAAGAAAATTTAGAACGCTCAATTTTACTCCCTCCTGATGGTTTTCCTCCTGGAAGAGATAGTCCCACTACGGATGGTAGTTTTTATCATCTTGAAGGAATCCCATTCGTATCATTTTTAACAGCACCTCCATACCTTTTTGATCCTGCTGATACATTGGATAAAATCCACCAAGAAAGCTATGAACCACTTACTCAAGCAGTTATAAGAATAATTAATTCTTTAGAAGATCATACCGCTGATGAATTAAGAAGTCTTGTTTTAAGTAAGAAAGAACGAAAAAAAATAAGAAGAAATATAAAATGAGGAAAGAAAATGGAATATAAAGATATATTAAAGGTTATTGCTCCATGTGGTCTTAATTGTTATAAATGTTTTGCTAACTCTGAGGGTGGAATAAGAAAATCTAGCAAAGAACTTCAAAACTTATTAGGGTCATTTGATATATATGCTGAAAGATTCTCATCATTTCTGCCTATTTTTAAAGAATATCCCTCCTTTAAAAAATTGCTCTCTTATTTATCTGAAGAGAATTGTCCAGGATGTCGGAAAGGTTCTTGTTTATTTCCTGACTGTGGAGTAAGGGATTGCTATAAAGATAAAGATGTTGATTTTTGTTTCCAATGTGTTGAGTTTCCTTGTGAAAAAACTAATTTTGATTCCCATCTTAAGCGAAGATGGCACCAAATTAATAATCGAATGAAAGAAATTGGTATCGAATCATATTATCAAGAGTCTAAAGATTTACCGAGATATTAATCTCAAGCACATGTAAAGAGGAAAAACTACAAGATTGTTTCTTTATTATTCAAAAAAATTACGAAAACTTAAGATCACTACTTTTTTTTAATAATTATGAAGTTTGGATATTGTATAAGGAGTCCTACAACTCGTACTTATCCTGAAATTAGGGATTTAACAGTAAAAGTTGAAGGATTAGGATTTGAATCAGTCCATATTACTGATCATCTTCTTGGTTTTGATGAAAGCCAGGACCAAAAAGAAACATTTTTAGAAGCGCTTACAGTACTGGCTGCTTTGGCAATAGAAACAAAAAAAGTAAAATTAGGTCAAATTGTGCTGTGTAACTCCTTCCGAAATCCGGTTTATTTAGCTAAAATAATATCAACTTTAGATCATCTTTCTAATGGTCGTGCTTTATTGTGGCTAGGAGCAGGTTGGTATGAGGAAGAATATAAAGCATATGGTTATCCGTTTGGTACACCAAAAAGAAGAGTTGACGAGTTAGAAGAATCTATAACCATTTATAAGAAAGTTTTTACAGAAGATGAAACTAACTTTAAAGGAAAGTTTTGGAGATTAGAAAGAAATCGAAATTATCCTAAACCTATTCAGAAGCCTTATCCGCAGATTGTTATAGGAACAACAGGAAAAAGAATGATCGATATTGCATGTCGAGAGGCAGATGGAATAAATCTACCATATTTAGTGGACGAACAACGAAAAATTTTTCGTGAAAACATTTCTACTATAAATGAAAAGTTAAAAAAGTACAACCGTGACCCTTCGAAGTTCGAGATCTCTCTTTTTGCTACTGCAAGTATGGTAAACAGTCAAGAAGGGCTTAAAAAGTTGATGAGAAAAAGGAATATTTTAAATTCAAATTTGAAAAACCTATTCATTGGTACTCCTGATAATATTAAAGAAAAGATAACTGAGGTTGAAAATTTGGGTATTAAAAAAATGGTTATTACAGTTGAAGGTTCTGAGTTTGAAGATCCTCTTGAGATTTTTAGTAGAGATATAGTATGAGAAATCAAAGTTTTTAATAACAAGATAAGGTTTTGAAGTAAAAATCATGTTTCGATAATAGATATATTTGACTCATTGAGATGATTAATTGAAATTCAATTCAAAAGAATCAAAAATTATACTCTTAGGGACAAGAAATCCTAATCTCGATCCCATGCGTTTTGGTCCTTCAGTGGCAATAATTGTGAATGATTAATCATACATTAAAAGTAAATTGGAGAAATGTAATTGGAAGTTTCTTTTTAATCTAAAATTGTTAATTCAAACTATATTAAATTGATTTTCCTCTCTTTTATTTGTGAAATATTCTAAAGATTTAATCTTAAGTACGTTCTAGCTCTTAATTTTAAAAATACATCATATAGTAAATCTTCAAAAATTTATATATATAGCATTTCACAATTTGAATATTTTTGCCTTATCTTCTTCAATATTGCCTATCTTAGTTTTATAACAAAATTAAGAACGGATGTTAGTTAAAAAATTCCCAAATTTCAACAAAAACTAAATTTCCATAAAAAAATCCAAACTTCCACGAAATTGATCATCTTCTATAATCTGAATTTTGTCGTTCAATTTTTTTTAATTTATTCTCCATAAAATCAAGTGTGTATAAAAATCTTTAAATATCTAAAAGATATATATCTATATAACAAACTCTTAAATAATAATAAATTTCAATAAAAATTATTAAAAATTACAATATAGTGGAGGAATTAAAAATGTCTGATTATATTAGTTGGAGTCCTATTAGACGATTGATGAAACATAATGGCGCTGTAATTGTTGCTCGTGATGCAGTTAATGAATTAGTTGATTGGATGGGTTCATCAGCTGAGAAACTTACAAAAACGGCTTTAAGTCTAACAAAACACTCAAAACGTAAGAAAATAACAAGGAACGACATTCTTTTAGCAATTAAATACTTCTAAAAAGTTTTCCTAGAAGGAGAGAAGCTTTTATTATTCTCTAATCTTTTTTTTATTTTTTTTTATTTTAACCAAGAAATCTGTCCATGCAATAACATTTAAATTTATTATTAACATATATAATTTTCAAACAATCTTAATTAGAAATGGGCTGAATTTACATTAAGTGAGAATTAAAATAAAATAGGAATTTAGAAATCTCGAAATTCAAAACCAGAAAAAATCTCTTTAATAACTTTTTTCTCCTTTTGATTAAGCCAATTTGAACGTGTGTATTCTGCTTTTTTTCCCAATGTCTCAGATTTAGAAATCCATAAAGGATTGTAAGGCAGAAGACCAATTTTCTTTATATTCTTTTCTTTTAAGTAATTAGCTAATTTCAATAGGTTGTCTTTAGTTGCTGTTACCTTTGGTATCAATGGAATTCGTGGTAATATCTCAACTTTATTATTATTAATTAATCCTTCAAAATTTTGGAAAATTCTCTCATTAGAAACCTTACAATATTTTTTATGTATATCTGGATCGAAAATCTTTAAATCAAAATATATTAAATCCAAATAAGGTAAGATTAAATTATTGAATTTATCACGATTATAATATCCACAAGTCTCAAGACACACATGTATATTGTCTTTCTTAAGGTTTTTTAATAATTTATTCAAGTAATCGATGTGAAAAGTAGGTTCACCTCCCGAAAAAGTAACTCCTCCTCCCGAATTATCATAAAAAGGCTTATCTCGGAGTAGCTTCTTATATAATAATTCTATATCATATGCCTTACCAGTAAAATTTAGAGCGTCATTCTGACAAACATCTATGCAATTTCCGCATAAATTACATTTATTCCTATTTATCCGGTATTTATAGGAGAAACTAATTGCGTTATTGCTACAAACTTCTAAACATTTTTTGCATTCAATGCAATTTTCCTTATCAAATGAGATTTCTTGTAATGGTGATTTAGTTTCTGGGTTTTGGCACCAAACACAAGAAAGTGGGCACCCTTTAAAAAAAATTGACGTTCGAATACCGGGACCATCATCCAATGAATTTCTTTTTATATTTACAATTAAGGTTTTCATAGGATTTTAATAAAATTAATTTTAAAGAAAAATTTAATGAGTTACGAACTCTTGCCGTTCAATTAACTCTAATTGTAAGTACTTATTTAATTGCGTGAAATAAGCATTATATCCAGAAATTCGTACAATTAGCCAACCATAATCCTCGGGATGTTCCATAGCATCCCTCAAAGTATCTGTGCTAACTACATTAAATTGTATCTGCATTCCACCTAAATCAAAATAACTCGATGTGTATCCATTAAAATGATTCAACGTCTCCTCGTGCGAATCATTTGGATTTGGTACCAATTTGATGTTAAAGGCAAGATTGTTCGGCATTTTATCTGTGTCTAATGCCGCAACGGATTGTATATTTTGAATTAGTAAATCCTTTCCTCCTGGTGTTGGGGTTAGTCCGGGAGTAAATGGTTTATTAGCTTTTCGACCATTTGGTAACGCTCCCGAGAGTGTACCAAAAGCCACATGGTTGCTCATACTCCAAAATCCTGTTAAATAACGACCCCCACGATAATTCTCGTATGAATAAAAGTCATCATACAGGAAATCTATTACTTTTTGACCGATTTCGATTGTTTCTTTATCACCTGTACCAAATTTTTTAATTGTTTTTATTCGTTTAAGCAATAATTCTCCTTCAGGTGTCGAGAAATCGTTTCTAACATGCTCGTTCAAAGTTGTAAAATCAATTTCTCTTTCATCGTATACTATTGTTTTAACCACTTTTAAAGTATCAATTATATCCGCGATGCCTATCACAGCAACTCCAGAAGTATTATAAATTGCCCCACCGTCGACTAAATCTTTTCCCTTTTCCATAGGACCCTCGAATAAAGAGCTTAATAAGGGTGATGGATGCAAAATTTGGTGTGCTTTACCGAGATTATTATTGCATTCTACGCTGTTTTCAACCAGAAAATGCAGCTGTGCCTTATATGCATTTATAAAATCATTAAAGGTTTGAAATTGGGCGACATCTCCAGTTTCAGGGCCAATTCTTCTTTTCATACTCACAACTGGATGATACCCATTATTTAGAGTCATCTCCATAGCAGCAACAGCATTAAACATCATGCTATTCGTATGACCGAAGTGTTTCCCGCATATCGTTGGTTCAACACACCCTGTAGCAGCCCATCCTCTCGCATCTTCTAATTTAAAGCCGACTTTCGTGAGTGCTTTAATCATCTGAATATCATTGTGAATACTGGGGGTTGCATGTGTATTTATATTCACCTCTAATAATCTATCCAAATATTCCTTTGAATTTATTCCAGGATAATATCTAGCGTTTAGATTAGGATCACGAATAGAGAGCATCTCTGTGACCTTAAGAATGATGAAAGTCATATCGCAAACTACTGAAACTCCTTCTGAATCTACACCTCCAACTGTGATAGCAAAATCCTGTCCACTACCCCCAAATAAATAATTTCCAATATCTGGTAGTAAAGGTTCTTGGTCTGAACACCGTAGAAAAAAGCTTCCTATTAATTCAACCGCTTTTTTTATATATTCTTCCTTCTCCTCTTCAGATTCGATTTTTTCCATGTCTGATACGAAAAATGGTTGAAGGACCATGTCTAATCTACCAAGCGATAATCCCATATGAGCGTTTTCCATGGTCAATGCGAGCCACATAATCCAAAGTGAGATTATCGCTTCTTCAAGAGTTTCGGGTGGATTCGCAGGAACATTATGTAAAATGCGTGATATATTTTGTAATTCACTTTTTCTTGTTATCAATAGATCTGACGCATTTTTCTCATCTATTTCGGCTGCTTTTTGTTCAATTTCGTTTGCTAAGTTATTGGAATACGTTAAAACACCTTGACAGGCTAATTGAATTCCCTTATAAAAATCTTTTTTATCTTGTTCGCTAACTTTTTCTTCTTTTTCTTTCGCTTTCTGAATGATATCATCAAGACCTCTTTTAAAAAAAGTTTTAAAGCCAGGAATTGTGTGTGAAATAGCTTGAGTCTTCCACATAAAATAAAAAACAAAAAGTTCGTCTAATTGTTGTGAAAGCTTATTTCCAGTCATTTGCCTTGCGTATTCCCTTAAACATCGATCAGCCCAATATGGGAAGACTTCTCTATTGAGAATATCGATAGACTCTTGTGTAATCAGTTGTGGATAAAGTTCTCTGGAATCTGCGGAATAAAGTTCAGGCCAAAAAATTATTGCTCCGAATTCAGGGTAAATTAACGCTCCTCTCTGTTTTGTAGTCGACATCCCTGGTAAATAATCCCAATCTTGGATGGAAGCTTCCTTATTTGAAAGTATATATTTAACTAGTTTTCCCATTTTTAACCCAGGATGATTATTATTACCATCCTCAGGCGTGTAGCCCTCTTTTCTAGCGAATTCGGTAATAAGTTTAGCTCGTTCAGGACACACTTCTACCTGAGTGTTAAAACGATGGTATTTTAAATAATTTAATCGTTTAAAGTCTTTTAAGTTGTATTTGCTCAAATATGGATCGTCTAAGTACTTTACATTATCAACTTTATAGCCTAAATGTTTATGTGTCATTTGTTCTGTGGTGCTATCCCAATTTGTAAAATCCTCGAACGGCGTAACTTCCGTAGTTTTTCTTTCAGCTTGTCTTTTTTCAAAATCATCCTTTTGATTAAGGAGTATATAACTTAATAGAAAGAAAAATTTAGTTACATCGCTTAGGCTTCCAATATACTGGATTTTATTATTTAAAAGAGAATAGACTATTTCTTGGGAAGAGGTTCGACTTAATTTTCCTAATCCCCTTGCCGTCTTGAATATAAATTTAACTGATGGGTCATCAATCTTTTCTTCAATAATTTCAATATTGCCGTCTTCAAAAATGATGGCAACATAATCAGTTTCATTTCCTTCAATTGTAAAAAGAATTCTTGAGTTAAAAATCATCTCTGTTTCTTCATTGTAGATTTCTTTTTTATATTCCTCATTTTCATCAATTATTTTTTTGAATAATCTAAATATATTAGCCAGTTTTTTCTGTTCCTTACCCATAGCAATAAACCTCTTTCTATTATAAAATTAAAATGTTATTTAACATGTTATTAAAAGAAGATACAATTCTTTAGTTTATTATAAGAGCCATATTTTATAATCTTACAACTTCTTTAATTAATTAAATTTCTGTTTCTTTTAATTTTGATTTTTTAATTTACGTTTTGAGATTAAAGTTTTATTTTTAATTTTTCTTATAATTATTATCAAATAACCGGCAGGAATTGAAATAAGAAACCCCCACAGTGGAGATTTGAATATTAACATGATACTGCCAATTGGGTAAAGAACGCGACAAATAAATTTAATTGCTCTATTTATAAGTGGTTTTTTTGTGAAAATTTGAATTGTATATTGGAAAATTGAGGGGATCCAGCAAACTAAAAAAATCATAAGAAATATAGGCAAACTAATGAAATTTACAATAGAATAATAAAATACATTTCCTATAATTAAGGCAATAGCAGCACCCAAAGCAAAAGCAAAACATCCTATACAAACAGCATAGTTAAATATGTAAAGTACATGATCATCGAAATCGTCGCGTTTTGGATTATGATGAGCTAACCAATGAATTATTTTTTTATCCTTGTGAAGATCATCTTTTTGGTGATGCATCTTTCTATTCTAATTCTATAACGTCTAATTTTATGACTATCTAATTGTGTATTAGTCCTAGTTAATTGAAATAAATAGATTGCGAGAACAGGATCTCTAGCAATCGCAACCACTACAATCAGAACCACCGCAACCGCCTCCACCATAGCCTCTTCGACGTTTTCCAGTATTACATGCAGTACATCCTATGCAAATAATTACAATGGCACCTATTACAAGCAATGTTATTCCTGTGCCAGGTACGGCATACATCATATTTACTCCAAAATATAATAATAGGATTCCAATTATAAAAACTGTGCAAATAACGGCAATGATTCCACCTGTAGCACTTGATGATTTTGGTTTAGTTATTGAAGTCGGTTGAGTTGGTTGAGCTGGTTGAACTGGTTGAACTGGTTGAACTGGTTGATGTGGTTGAATTTGAGAACTAGATGTGCGCTCAACAAGTTCTGCACAAAAAGGGCAAAATTTTGCATCATCCGGAATTTCTGAACCACAATGAGTACAATACATTTCAAATCATCTATTATTTTATTGAATTCCAATTTAATATTTACTATAAATAAATGAAGTAACTCTATAATTTAAATATTGAAGGATAAGGCAGAAAAAGTACAAAGAAGTTATTTTTTCTTAATTTAACTTTTAGATTTTGTAAGCTTAGGCTAAAATTAATATATCTGAATATCTAGTTTTAATATACAATATTGTCAATATTGTCAATATTGATATCCAATTAATAATTAAAAGGAGGGAATAAAAATTACAATTGAAGATGTATTTAATGGAGCTAAGATGGCATTTCTCTTTTTTAATGGATTTTATAATAGTGTTGTTAATGAAGTAGGAGAAGAAAAAGCCCTTAATCTATTAGAAGATATGGGTAAAGCGATGGGAATTATGCAGGGAAAAATGCTTAAAAGCCAATTAAGGAGGGATAAAATTAAAGAAGTTACTCCTAGTATTGCTGGTCCATTAACTAGTGGTGTTATTGCAGGATTAGGTATAGAAACAGAAACCATTGAAGAATCTCCAGAGAAGATTTCTTTTAAGATCAATAAATGTCCAGTATATGAAGCAACTAAATTGATGGGATTAGATCCTGAAACAATGTGTCGTCATAGTGCTATGCCCTTCATGAACACCATTGTTAAACAACTTGATCCTAATCTTGGTTATGAACTAGAAAAATATCGTTCAGGACCAGATGACTTCTGTCAAGAATCAATCGTCCTTAAAAAAGAGGCTCTTATAGAAAGATAAACATATGGAAAACCAATTTTAAATTTCTTTTTTTTTGTTTTTCAAAAGAATTATAGATAGTCATCTATAATTAAAGATATTAGTAAGTTGCTATAATTTTTAAATATCAAAATTTTTTTTTTCTATTAATATTTCTCAAAGTCGAATGAAAGAAGTTTATCCCGGTATTTTTTTAATAAAGGAAAAAGGGACTTTTGGAGTAATAAAACCACCAGAAAATATTTATGTGTTAGCTGGTCCTGATGGTATAATTTATGACGCTGGGTACGGGACAAAAAAAGCTGTAAAGCGCTTTATTAAGGAATTAAACACAATAGAAGAATTCTATAATGAACAGAATAAAGAGTTTAAGCTTACAAGAATAATGGTATCACATTGCCATCCTGATCATTTTAGTGGCTTAAAACGAATACGAGAGGCTTTAGGAATAAAAGTGTCTCTCACAAAAAAAAGTGCAGAGATTATAAAAGACAAAAAGAGTTTTATTAAAAGTTTTGAAACAGATGCGTATAAAGATTATCTAAGAGTTAGGAAAAAAATAACACGAAAAATTATAAATGTATTAAGAAATATTGGCTCGAGATTATTTTATCAGCGTATATATGGTGTTTCATATGTAAATGATCCCGAAGAAATTATTGATAACGATACAGAGATCACAATAAATGGTGAAATTTGGAGGATTTTTCCCTCCCCTGGGCATGCTATTGACCATATATCTCTTTATAATGAGGAAGAAGGAATTTTATTTTCTGGAGATAATATTTTGAGATCTATAACTACTTGGCTTGGACCTCCAAATAGTAGTGTAGCAGAGTATATAAAATCTATTGAAGCTATTCAGAAATTGCCTAATCTTAACTTAATCCTTGCCGCCCATGGAAGTCCCATTGAAAATCCTAAAGAACGTTTAGCTGATATACTAATCCATAGAAAAGAGCGGGAAAAGAAAGTATTAAATATAATTTACGAAAACTCGGAAAAAGGGATATCACCAAAAGAAATAATTAGGAACCTATACCCTAATGAGAATAAATTCCTACACCAAGTTGCGCGAGGGTGGGTTGTGCTAACATTAAAAATGCTAGAAGAAAAAAAATTGATAAAAAGGATGGAGAGTAAAAAAGAAATTAGGTTCTATCCTCTAAATAAATAATCATTATTCTATTCATTTTTTTTGTTTTATAAGTTAAGTTCTTCTAATTTTAGGGAATTAATTCTCATCTGTTCTTCAGTAAGTCTAAAAAATCTCCAGAAGATAATGATTCCAAAAAATATTATCATCATTGGAAATACTGACATTTGAAGTCTTAATCCCATTAACTCTGAGGGATCAGTTGAACCCGATTGGTATCCTGTCAAAGTCCTCACGATCCAAAAAATTAGAGCATTAATAACTATTCCAATTCGAGAGATAAAAATATATGTTCCTTGGTATATTCCTTCCTTCCTTTTTCTTGATCTTAACGCAGCAGCATCAATTACACTCGAAAAAATTGGCATTGTCATGCTAATTATAGCACCATCTACAAAACCGGCAATAATCAATACTGTGATCACTATAGGTAAACCCGATGAGCCAAGGGGTATAAAAAATAAAGGAAGTACCATAATACCTAATAGAACCGCTCCAATTAATGCAACTTTTTTTATTCCTATTTTATATGAGAATTTATACCAGATTGGTGCGGCACATATTACCGCAATAATATAAAATATAAGTAAAAGTTCTCCAATTTTTGGTAATTGTAAGATATCCTCTACAAAAAAGGGAATAGTTGCCATAGTAATCCCCATTGCTGTTGTATAACATACATATAAAGCCATATATCCTACAAAATTTTTATCTTTTAAAGTTGTTATAAATCCTTTAAAAAAAGGTTCTATTTCTATATCTAGACGTACTCTTCTTTCTCGCATTTCAGAATCTTCACGTACTCCTGGGATCATTAGCATGTAGAATATGAAACTAAGAGTAGCAACCATAACAGCTTGTAATGGATATCCAACTTCGTCCCCAAAACCTCCAATGATTAATACAGGTATAAAAATCCCGAGTAATATTCCGAGTGTTTCAAGAATAGTTGAAATTGCACCCCCAATTCTCCTATCATCTTCATGACGGAACTTATCAGGGAATAACGCTACTCTATTTATATCATAAAGAGAGAAAAGTGTATCCATAATACATTGAAATAGTAAATATCATAGAAAAACACCTAAATGTCCGGCCTGTGCAATAGAAGGAGAAAAAAATAGGATTATTACCATAAAGGCATAAGGAATTGCCCCCATTATAATGAATGGAAATCGTTTACCCCATCGTTTAGTAAATCTCGTTGATTTATCACAATAATACCCCAAAAGTGGATCATTGATCATGTTAAATACCATAAAGATAATTGATGCTATAAGATAAAGAGTTATATCTAATCCAATAAAACTCTGATAATAATATGGCATTTGTTGAGAATACATCTGACTCATCATTAATCCAACAAGGTTTCCAAGTTGAAATGAAGTAATAATCCTTTTTGGGTACCTTTTCAACGAAATTTCACTTTTTTCTGTCATTTTACATAGAATTTTTCAAATTATTTTTAAATTAATAGTTAATTTCTATTAATTTAAAATCTGCTTAATAATATAAAAATCTTATAGCGATATTGGTTTTAAAAGTAAAAACTCTTGAATTATATTTAATATGGAAAAAGAGCTTGAAAAATATATCAATGGACCCTTCTTGAAAAAGAATCAAGTACTTTCTAGAGATTATCAAAAAAACATTGTTAATAGTTGTAAAAATAAAAATTCTTTAGTTGTTTTACCAACTGGCTTAGGAAAAACAATAATTGGTATTTTGTTAATATCTAATAGTTTGAAAAAATATTCAAAAGCTAAAATCATTATCCTAGCCCCTACGCGGCCGTTAGTTTCGCAACATAAAGCTTCATGTGAGAAATTCCTTGATGTTGACTTAGAAGAAATCACATCTTTTACAGGTAAGATCCCTCCAGAAAAAAGAATTTTGTCATTTAACCGTTCAAGAATCATAATATCTACACCCCAAGTAATCAAGAATGACTTATTACGGGGTAGATACGATCTAAAACAAGTATCACTATTAATTTTCGATGAAGCTCATAAAACTAAAGGCAATTATGCCTATAATTTTGTCTCAGAAGAATATGTTAATAATTGTACAGACCCTTTAATACTAGGATTAACAGCCTCCCCTGGGAAAGATTATGAGCGTATTCAACAAATATGTGATAACTTATTTATTGAAAATATTATCTTTAAAAATTATCAAGATAAAGACGTAAAAGATTTTATTTATGATATCGATACATTCATCAATTTAATAGATTTACCAGTTAAACTGAGAGAAATTTGTGCTGTTTGGTATAATTTATTTGAAAAATTTTTAAGATTTTTTGTTAAAAATAAAATGTTAGCTCCAAATAAACCCTATTATTCAAAATTAGATTTCTTGGGAATCTCTCGTGATTTAACATTATCTTTGCATTTTGAAAACGAAAGTGGACTAGAATTGTCTGAGGAAGAATTTTTGGAGTGTTTATACTATAGATCACCTAAAATTATCGATATAGTTAAAGAAAATCATCTTGATATCCCCTCTGTATACTCTTATTGTTCAAGTTGTATTTCTATACTTCATGCTAAAGATTTATTAGAAACACAAAATATTACTCTTTTTAAATCTTTTTTAAATAGAATTAAGTATAAGGCAAGCAAAGATATTTTATCTGCCAAAAGAATTGTCAATTCGGAGCATTTTATTCATATAAATTCAGTAATTGAAAGTGAAGAACAAATAAACCTATCTCATCCTAAATTAAAAAAAATAATATCAATCATAAAAGAGGAATTTGAGGAATTTAATAACAAAAAAATTCTGATTTTCACTCAATACCGTGAAATGGCAGAATTTCTTAAGAATTTGTTAAAAAATGAATTTAAAGAACAAATTAAAATTGAAAAATTCATTGGTCAATCAAGTAAAATGGATGATAATGGATTTCCCCAACGATTACAAATAGAAATAATGGAAAAATTTAGAGACGGATTAATCGACATTCTTATCGCTACAAGTGTCGCTGAAGAAGGATTAGATATCCCAAATGTTGATGCGATAATTTTTTTTGAACCTGTTCCATCAGAAATTAGACTAATTCAAAGAAGAGGGAGAACTGGCAGATATGCACCTGGTAGATGTTATATACTTGTTACAGAAGATACTGTTGATGTCCCCTTTTATATTGTTGCTAGACGTAAAGAACATTCTATGAATTCAGTTCTATCTGATCCTGAACAATTAATTTTAATGGACAGATTAAATCGTAGGAAAATTGAATTTCCTCAACAAAATGAAAAATATTTAGAAAACCAAATTATTCAAAACTTTAGAGAAAGGAGAGAACTAGAACAAAAATATCTAGCACGTCGCTCTATAGAGGATATCCTTACCCAATTAGATGATTTCTGTAATAGTGAAGAATATAAATATCTCAAAAATTGTGGTGTAACTTTTTATTCAGACTTAATTAAATTTGACGAACCAATCCTAAGAGAAAAAATATTGAAGTTGAAGAGTAATAAAATTAAGCAATCTAATAAAAAAAAAATATATTTAAATAAACATGTAAAATCTTTGATTAATTTAGTTAAACTTTATGCCATGAATGGTTCATTAGATTACAAGAAATTTCAAGAACTAGCTCGCGATGAAGACATTATTGATAAAAAGTTTTATATTCATTTCAATCAAGCTTGTTTTCTAGGATATCTTAAAAAATTAGATAATCAAGTCCGATTTGTTATGGATTTTGATTAATTAGTACTTTATGTTTAATAAAACAATTTAAAACTCAAAAATAAAGAAATGACAATTGTCACTTAATCTGTTCTTCTTTACTTTTTCTTAAAATGTAAAATACTAAAATTAGGACCGTAACGACAATTGGAATTGCAATTATAGCAGGATTATTCCCACTAAAAAGGAATAAATAATATGAGATTGTTACGATTGATGCAAAGAAAGCTATGATACTCCCATATTGACTAGCCAAATTTTTTAGGTGACGTAGCATCATATTTACTTTATAGTTGGTGCTTTTTATAACTTCTAATTCAGTTTCATCTATTTCGTCTAATATTTCTAGATTTTCGAAATATATCGAAATTCGAGGATCAAACTTACCTTGTAATTGTCCTGAGCTAATTAAGAATAATAAATGGTCTTGAATATTTTGCTTTTTAATTTTCAATTCATTGTTTAAAAAACCAATTGTCAAATATTCATTTGCTACAGCCTTTATTGTCATATCAATATATGATTTTAATATCAAACGTTCCAAAGCTTTTACTTTTTCATTTAAGATCTCAGAATATTCATCGATAAATTTATCGAAATCATCTAGTATAAATTTTGATATTTGTTTAAAATTTTTCGATTTTTTAGAAAAATCTTTAAATATCGTATCAACGTGTCTTTTAACCTCCTTTATATCTAATTCAATGCTTTTAGATCGCTTTTGGATGAGAAAATTACTTTTCTTGAATTCTTTAATTTCAATATTATCTTCGACTTTTCGTTCTAAATTACCAAGTAATTGACTCAAATGAATTTTTTTATCATTAATAAGATTTAGTAATTGTTCACGAAATGATTCATTCTTAAATGAAATAATCTGATCATTAATTTTTTGTATTTTATTTTCATATTCATTTGTAATAGAATTTTTTGCTCTCACATAAGATTCCCTAATTTCAGGAATTAACTTATTTGAACCATTTGTTGCATTCAAAACCAGCTTTATTTGTTCCTCAATTTTATCTTGAACCTTTTTGAAATTCTCCTTAAATGTTAGCTTTTTACCCTCAAAAGTTTCTTGAATTTTTAAATAATTATCATAGTCTTCCACCTTTTTAGAAACTCTAATACAATATTCTCTTAATTCAACATTAAGGGTATTGAATTGATTTTCGATGAAAGTTTGCATTTTATTAAATAATTTTAAACTGTTTTTTATATTATTAATAGCTGTTCTCTCATTCTCTAAAATTGATTCAAAATATTTTTGGGTTTCAAAGAATTCTTCTCTCTCTTGAATAATTTTAAGTTCTTTAACTTTTTCATAGAATTGGTTAGGGAGAAAATCATCGAAGATTCTTAAATCCTTGATTCTATTTTGAAGTTCTAGCATATTTGTATTCAATGTTCTATTCCTAATACTCGAATCATATAAGGCAAGAATTTTTCCGATTCTTTCCCTATTTAATTTTAGCAAATTATTATCAATATAATTCTTAAGTTCTTTATTTAAATAATAGTATTCTGTATATACCAAAATAGATTTTTCCTCTTCATTAAGTTGTGCATTTATCCTTGAAATATCAATCATATCTTTTATTCTATTAATGAGAACTTTACATGACAGTTTTACTTCCTTCTTTAAATCGATTAATTTAATATAATTTGTTTTTTTTTCAATTGCTATTATGTTTACTTTATTTGAAATAATTTTGTTAATGTACTCATCTTTTAAAACTAAATTCTCATTGTTGAAGGAATCCTTGAATTTTTCCCATTGAATTATGCTCAATTCTGACTGTTCCTTAAAATTCTTTATATTCTTGGTACATTCATTTAATTTTTTTAAATACAGTTTATTTGCTTTATTAAAATAGGCTTGAACATTATCAAATTCTCTGATAACCTGGTCAATTTTTAAGTTATCAGATTGATCAAAATTAGTTTTGATTACATTTAGTTGAGATTTCAATTTTAAGCTTTCCTGTGAAATAAAATTATCAAAATCTTCTATTTTAGATTTATTTCTTTCTTCTATAATATAATTTTTTAAAATTTTTACTTGATTTGCAATTAATTCAATTACTTCTGTTTCTAAATTTTCTAAAATCTCTTGTAAATGACGATATAATAAATAAAGTTTCTGTTTCTTTCGTACTTCTTGTTTTATAATAGACTGAAGTTCTTTAATTTCAGTTAATTTCTCTTTCATCAAAAGATCATATTCTGTCTTGGTAAAATTGAAGGCTTCTTGAAATTCATTTGCATTTATTTTACTTTTAGCTTTCTCACCAATTTCAATTATATTAGCTTTTATTCTTTCATTTATTCCCTCTATTTTCTGTAGATTAATATTGAAAAATTGAAACCCATCAGTATAAAAATTAAACTCAGTATTGAATTGTTCTTTAACTCTAATCCAATTATCGATTATTTTTTTATGTTTTTTAACAATTTTCTTTTCCTTAACTGTAATCTGTTGAGAAACACTATATATTATCTGGTCATACTTTCTTATATTTTGAGAAAGTAGGTCTAAACTTTGAATAATGATATTTAATTTTTCCTTATTATATTCCTTTTCAAGATTTTCAGTAAAATCTCTCCTGAATGAATCTAATTTCTTCCTTAAATCCTCTTCTATGATGATTATTTTTTCCTTTAGGTTTTCCAATAAGCTAGTTAAATTTCTTAATTCTTCCTTTTCTTGAATTTTACCTTTAAGAAATGAATCTACTTCTGCTAATCTTTTCTTTAAAACAGAATATGCTTTTTTCCATTGGGATATCTCTGAACCTAAACTCGCTTGTATATTAATATATGTAAGAACCTCATTAAAAGAGCTCTCAATATTCTCATTTAAAAAATCGGCTTCCATTAAAGCATCTCGTAAAATAAATTTTAAACGCTCCTTTGCATAATCAATTTCATTAATTAAAAGATAGCTTTCTATTTCTTCTCGAATTTGAGAGCTTACATTTCTTAATTTTAAAGTCATATTATAAATATCATTCTTGATATCATCCAATTTTTCTTTTTCTTCATATAATCTTTCTGTATTTAAATCCACATCACATACGATTATTTTCTTCAAACGATATTTTAAATAGAATAAATACTTTGTTTTGAATCCTAAAAATACCTTTTTACTTCTAATGTTACCGATAAAAAGTTTCTTTTCTACCATGTCTTTGATTGTTGGGAAAACTTCTTCCTTTAATTTCAATGGTTCTAAATGATGTGTTTTATATCTTTTATAAAGCTCAGAAAGAGAAATTATACTCTTGTTATTGAGTTTATCATAGAAATTTTGAAAAAATTCTTTCTTTCCATAACTAAAATTACTAATATAATTCTTGAATTCGCGCTCATTATCTAAAACTTGTAACTTAAAATTATAATTAAGGTTAGTATATAAAATAAGTTCTTCTATATATTCTGCTAAACCAAAAGTAGACTTTAACTGATTTATATCGATATATTTTTCTCTTTCTAGTTGCTTAAATAACACTCTTTCAATTTCCTCAATAAATTTCTTCCAAACAATAGATAAAAGAATGATCAGTTTTGAAGTCTCATTTAATTTAACATAATTCCAATTGTCTCGAGCTCTCAATATCTCTTTTAATTTTTCAGTTATGAAAGAATAGATTCCTGCGGGATTATAATCCAATAACCATGAATATAATTCAAGATTATAAACTAACCAGAAAGTAATGTCAATATCATCACTCTGATTAAAACTAAAACCTCCATTTTCTTTCTGAAGCTGTTGAAGCAATTGAATTTCTTTATCTTTAACTTCTAAATCTAAATCTAAATATTTAAAGCAGAGTAATCTAAAAATTAATGAAGCTTCTTTTTTTTTTTCCCCTAAATACGAGCGAAATTGATCTCTATTAACACGAACATCAACTCCTAGGATTGTAAAAATTTCCATAACGTAATATAACAACTTGGGGGATGATATGCTCTTGCAAATCTCACAATCCTTATCTTGGCAGTGTAAAAATTTGATGCCCTTTTTAAGTGATAACACAAAATTTTTAATTTGTTCTTTAACTTGAGTTCTTCCTTCGGAAATTAAATATTCATTTAAAAGTCCTAAAGTTTTTAGACTGGATAACGCAAAAAAAGTAGAACAAATATCAGGATTTTTTTCAGAATGTGGGGTAGATTTGAATCCTATTTGTTCATGTTGTTCAACTTCACACTTTTTAATAAAATTAAATATTTCATCTCTATTCTTTCTCTTCTCTTCTTTTAGATATTTCCTTAGTAAGAGTAGCCAAAAAACATTTTCTAGATTGAGCTGGGGATCATTTATTAAGATTTGATTAAAATGTTGATAGAATTCAACTAAAATGTTATATTCACTGTAATAAAAATTCCTGATATCTCTTCTTTTAACATTTATAAAAGATTTAAAAGGCTCTTTTTTGAATTTTGTTATGTATGGATAAGCAGATTTCTCTTCCACATCACTCAATACTAAATAAGCCCCAGAGATGTTAATTTTGTGTTTTGTTATTAATGAAAATATATACATTTATTCTTTTGGAATCGAAATTATGGGACTTATGTATACATCTAATAGTGGAATTCTCATTTACTCATTTAATTTATAATCTGTTAAGTTATTGGAATTTCCTTAAAATAAAGAATTAGAAAATAAGGTTCCTAATCATCAAAAAACCTTTAATTTTTTCTTATTTTTTTCTTAATGATTTATGATAAATCTTTTTGTTTAAATACACAACTATTCCCGCAAAAAATAAACAAACTACCAATATATAAAGTAAAAAGTGTAGGAACGATGGTCCAGTAGATATACTTAGAGATATATAAAATTCTTCAGACCAACTATAATTTTCATTCGGTGAAGAATCTTTAACCCAAACTTTCATTTTATATATGTTATAATTTGGATATAAACTTATATTATCCCAATTAAAACTCCATTGATTTTCTCCATCATAATTCATTGTAGCATTAAATAAGAAATTTGTTTGATTTGATATTTGAAGTGTAACATTACCATACACAGGAGGGTTAACATCAATTACATTGGCTATTATTCTATATGTGGTAGTGGTTATTCTAGTATTGTTATCGTCTGGTTGGACGAATGTAATAACAGGCTCTGTTGTGTCATCATCTGAACCTTGCGCTACTAATAAAGATTTATTATCAAAAAAAAAAATCTCATTTTCACTTGGATTACTTAAATAATTGAAAATTTGAACATAAGTAACTGTTAAAAATAGTGTTATACAGATAATTATCTTAAGAAAATTTCTTTTTTTATCCTTATTCACCACTATTTTCACTATGATCTCTTGTAGGTGTTCTATTAAATTAAAATTAATTATAATTGTAA
>JAZGEW010000138.1:0-58098 GCA_036478875.1 Promethearchaeia archaeon
TATTAAAGGAGTAAAACAAAGAGTAATTATTATTAATCATAAAAGAATAATAATTTTGGAAAATTTGTTTTCTTAAGAATAAATCTTAAATAACCCGATAATGAGAGATATACAAATCAATGGAAAAACCATTGGAGCTCAAGCACCAGTCTTTTTAATCGCTGAAGCGGGTGTAAACCATAACGGGGATTTAAACAATGCTAAGAAGTTAATAGATATAGCCGCTAAAAGTAATGTTGATTCAATTAAATTTCAAACATTTATAACAGAGAAATTGATAACAAAATTTGTACCAAAAGTAGAATACCAAAAGATTACAACAGATGATAAGGAAAATTTCTATGAAATGATTAAAAAATATGAATTATCAAAAGATGAATTTAGAATACTTAAAGAGTACAGTGCTAAGAAGGGTATTATCTTTCTCTCTACTCCTTTTGATGAAACATCCGTGGAATGGCTTGAAGAATTAAATGTTCCTGCTTATAAAATAGGTTCTGGAGATATGAATAATTTTCCACTATTAAAATTGATTTGTTCAAAGAAAAAGCCAATTCTCTTATCAACCGGAATTGCAACTTTAAATGAAGTTAAAGAATCTATTAACTTTATCAAGTCAAGAGGAATTGAAGATATTGTAATATTGCAATGTACAACTAGCTATCCAGCCCCATATAAAGAGATAAATCTTAATGTTATTGATACCTATCGAAAAGAATTTCCAAATATGATAATAGGATTTTCAGATCATTCAATAGGTATAGAAGCATCAATAGGGGCGGTTGCTAAGGGTGTAAAAGTTATAGAAAAACATTTCACTTTAGATAAAAATATGGAAGGTCCTGATCATAAAGCATCTATGGACCCTAAAGAATTAATAAAATGGGTTAATGCAATAAGAAAAATTGAAATTGCACTAGGAAGTTATGAAAAAAAACCTTCTAAAACCGAATTAGAAATTGCTAAAATAGCAAGAAAAAGCATAATTTCTGTCAAAAATTTAAAACCTGGAGACGTAATACAAGCTGAAGATATCATCATTAAAAGACCAGGGTATGGAATTCCTCCAAAAGAATATGAAAATATCATTGGTAAGAAAGTTATAAATTCAATCTCAAAGGATTCAATTATTAGATGGGAGGATGTTGAATAGATGGCGAAAAAGCAGATCTGTATAATTACAGGTACTAGGGCAGAATATAGCTATTTAAAGATAGTAATTGAGAAAATAATTGATTCCAAGAAATTAGATTTATCATTAATAGTAACTGGCATGCATTTATTAAAAGAATACGGACATACAATTGATTTAATAAAAAAAGATAATATCCCAATAAAAAAAATAATTCCAATGTATGATGAGAACGATTCTTCAAATAGTGCATTAGGAAAAGCTGTCGGTAGATCAATTATTAATTTTACTGAAGTTTTATCTGAATTGAAGCCAGATATATTGTTGATATTAGGCGATAGATATGAACCTTTAGTTGCTGCTATAACTGCTTCCACATTAAAAATACTTATTGCTCATATTCATGGTGGAGATGTTTCAGGAACAATCGATGAATCTTTACGGCATGCAATTACAAAATTATCTCACATTCATTTTCCTGCAAGTCCTAAAAGTGCTAAGAGAATAGAATTGATGGGAGAAGAAAAATGGAGAATTAATATGGTAGGGTCAACCACTATCGATAACATCCTGCATGAAAAGCTTCTAAGCAAACAAGAAATTTGTAAAGAATTTGAACTGAACGAATCTGAGAGAATTGCTTTATGTATTCAACATCCCAATATATATGAATCAGAAAAAGCTGGAACTCAAATGAATATTACTCTTCAAGTCTTAAGAGATCTCAAATTACAGGTAATAATTATTTACCCTAATAATGATATTGGCTCAGAGTTAATAATAAAGGAAATCAATAAGTATGAAGGTTTTCCTAGGTTCAAAATCTATAAAAATATACAAAGAAGGATTTATTTAAGTTTAATAAAAAATGTAGATTTTCTAATTGGAAATTCTAGTAGCGGTCTTATTGAATCCCCCATATTTAAATTACCAGTCATAAATATAGGTGATAGAAATAAAGGTAGAGAGACTGCTGAGAATGTAATCGATGTTATTCATGATTATGATGAAATAAAAAATGCAATTAAAAAAGCTCTATCAAAAGAATTTAGAGATTTATGTAAAGCTGTTAAAAACCCGTATGGAGACGGGAAAGCTTCTGAAAGAATTGTAAGAATTTTAGAAGATCTAAAGATAGAAAAAAAAATCTTAATAAAAAAATTAACTTATAAGGTCTGAATTCATTAGTTTCTCTTCAAGGAGGAAATATCATTCTTATCATATATTTTAATAACTAATTTACTTTTTTTCATAAATTCGCACTTTAAATAAATTACTCTATTTTCTTCCTTCGTATTTCATTAACGCTTCTATAATTACTAAATCTTTTTCCTTATCGACTTCAAATGATTTAAATATATCTACAACATAAGCGAGAGTTAATTCATGATAAAATCCTTTTATTTCTTCAAATGTAGGAATATCAGAAATATAAATTGTACCCTCAAAGAAGTAGACATCATCTAAATCTTGCCGTCTTTTTGAATTAATCCTAGAAGATCCTAGGTAAGGCTTTATCAACCCATCCTCTTGTATTGCAACAGTAAATTCTGGATGCGCTGCTTCTAAAGGAGCAACACTAACAATTGCCTTAGCCTTCTTATGATTAATAAGAATTTCTAGCGGGTTATCAATATCATCTACAGTTCTTAACGGAGAGGTAGGCTCGATTAAAACAACATAATCAAATTTTTCACCTTTTTCCTTTAAAAAATTAATAGCATGAATTATAACATCCTCAGATTTCGCGGTATCAGAAGCCAACTCTTTTGGTCTCATAAATGGAACTTCTGCACCATAAGTTCTAGCAACTTCTGCTATTTCCACACCATCTGTAGAAACAATCAATTTATCAATATATTTAGATTTTTGGCTCTGTTCAATACTCCACGCAATCAATGGCTTTCCATTTAACATCATTATATTTTTGTTCGGCAAGCCTTTACTCCCAGTTCTTGCTGGAATCACCGCAAGAATTTTCTTATTTTTATACATTATTCGAAATCATTTGATTAATTCAATTATGTTCATTATGAAATTCATTGTTTTATTAGTAATAAATATTAGTTTTCTTAATTCTAGCTGATACAGTACGCCTTAATAATATTCTAAATAATTTCCTAAGTCAGGGAAAAATTTAAGATTCAAACCCAATTATGATTATATAAAAAGGAGTTAAAATGGTCAAATACATTTTTTTCTTATTAATTTCTTTATTGTGCTAGCAACACGCCTACTACTTTGACAATCCGTGGAATATAATCGTGATTTAAAATATTTTTCTCGTTTTTTTACAAAATCATCCCAATATTTATCTGAAAGGCATAAGTTAATTGCATCCACTATTTCATCTGGGTTATTAACTCTAATATCAATCTCTCGCTTGAATTGATCAAAAACATTAATATTTTCATCAGGTCTTATTGTTATTATCGGTACCCCCATTGCGGCAGCTTCAAACGATGTATAAGAAGCAACTGAAATCTGTATATCAGATAAATTGATTAACTCATATATATCTCGATCTTTAATAATTTCAACATTCAGAAACTTGTCCTTAGGAAAAAGCTTCTTATATTTTTCTATTGATTCTCTTGGATGAACCTTAAAATAGAATAAAATTTCAGGTTTGGATCCAAATGCTTTTTGGAATGTTTGATTCACTAATTTAAGATATTTCTCACCAACTATATGAGCCGGAAGGTTATCAGTGCAAATTAAAATAGAATTTTTAATTTTTCTTTCAGGAGAGAAACTTTTAAATAATTTATCAAATGCGGGATTTCCTAAAATATAACAATTCTTTCTTTTTGGATTACTTATAAAATATTCACCCCAAAGAAATAAATGTGATTTTTGAGATTCGTTTCCAAAGATGTCCTGTTTTTGATATACGGGTAGGTTAAAAATTCTATTTACAATTATGTACTTAAAGTTTCTAACTAATCCATATTTTGCTGGAAAGGCACTGATAAAAGATGGTTGTATTATTATAAATGGTATTTTATTTCTTCTACACCACAAAAATAGAATCCTATCACTACCAGATAAATCAGAACCACTAATTATTGCGTTTGGATTGATTTTATATAAATATTCAAATATTTTTTTTTTATACTTTCTAAAATTATTTAGAGATTCTAGTCGAATTTCTTTTTTTAATTTTATATATAAATCAAAAATTTGAGTAACATTCTTCTCTAGTATGAATTTATCATCAAAAAATTTACTGTATTTCTCCTTGATGTTTAGTAAAATATGTGTGAATCCCATTAATTCAGGGATTAGTGCTTTAAATTGAAGAAATGTGAGATAAATGGCTGAACTTGAATAAAGTATCCTACAGTCATTCATTATTTTATTATATCCTAAATTTTAAGTTTTAATTAAAGGAATTATTATTTCATTGTTATTTGAACTCTCTCATAGAATTTGTAATATTAAGCTGTTCTTCTTCATAATTGATATGTTCTTTTCATCCAATTACCATACATTAAATTAAATTTTCAAATAAATCAAAATATTCAAAAAATAGAAACATCTAACACTTTTTATCATTTAATCGAATAAATTAAGAATAACATAAAAAATTTGATTATACTTTTAAAATTGAAGGTCCCGGCTATTAACGGAAGATTTTTTAGGAAAATATCATTGAAAATAATAAAGAATGGCTTTTTAATATAATCTGGAACGATTTATGAAGATTTTATATTTTTTTAATGTTTTGGAAGGTAATTTTCATAAATATTATCTTAGATTGAAAAAAAAAGAAATTGAAACAAATTTAGTTAGTATAAAACAAATAAATAGAAGGATAAAATTAGGTATATATTGTTTAAATCGAGAAGATTCTTTTCTTAAAAAGTTTAATAGAAACATAAATTCTGTACTCGCTGAATATATTAACATAGAAAGAAACACTTACAACGCTCTAGTAAGTTCAGTATGGTCAGATGTAAAAAGTTCTTTTGAAAACTTGACTAAAGCTAATCTAAAGACATTAAACTACTTTTGGAGCATAATGGAGTATGAAATTACGAAACAATTTATGGAAACATTTGAGAAATTAGAATTCATTAAATCTATAATTAATAGGGAAAAGCCTGATATAATTTATATCTCTTGTAAAGATAAAAGCTTTTATGAGTTCTTAAAGAAAGAATTAAATTTTACTAATATCAAAGTTCTGTTTTTAAAAAGCCAAATTGATTACTTATTTTATAAAATCTCCAGTTTTTCAAAAAATATTTATGATTTATTTGTTGACATTACACACGCTCTTTTTCGCATCTTTAAATCAAAAAATTCTCGACTAGTAAATAAGGATGAAAATTGCTTCATTGGAATAAGCGCACCTGGTAATTATTATTATTCCAAAGAACTATTAGCCATTTTAAACGAATTAAAAAGTAATAACATTAAATATAATCTCTTCAGAGGATTGTATGATATACCACCATTTTTTCGAGGTATTAAATTTAAGTGGGCAATTTTTTTTAATATCAAATTTAATATTAAGCATTTATTTGAAAAATCATATAATAAGAAAAGAATTATCAGATATCTCTTACCTTCACTAAGAGATTATGCATTTAACCTTCTTAAGGGCGTTTTTTTTAATCAAATAATTAGGATGATTTACATTATTAAAAAATTTAGAATGGAGATTGAATCATCTAATTATAGCGTAATCATAATTTTAAATGAATTTGGTCCTGAAGGAAAAATTGCTTTTTATGTCAGTAAAGAATCTCAAATTCCAGTTTATTTTATACCTTACTGTGGTATTCCTCGCAGAGAATCTGATGTTACTCCATATCTTAGTGATAATATTTGCGTCGATGGAGAATTAGACAAAAATTACTTAACTTATAAAGGAGTTGACCCAAATAAAATTTTAGTTCGAGGTTCTCCTAAATATGACCCTATTATGAAAAAAACTATTCAACCTTTAAATCAGATAAAAGATCACTTCACGGGAAGAACTCATATAATTTCAAGCAAGAAATTCAAAGTATTATTAGCAACTAATTATTTTATGAATGAAGCTAATCGTATTCTTTTGACAACTGTTGTAAATGCACTTATAAAACTAAATGATATACAATTCATTATAAAGCTTCATCCATTACAAGATGGCAAGTTTATTAAGGGTGTTCTAAAAGAATTAAATTTCAATGCGATTATCTTAAAAGACGTTGATATTCTTGAAATAATTAAAAGTGTTGATGTATTTTTAACTGAAGAATCCTCTGTGATCTTAGATTCAATGGCATTGTTAACTCCGGTAATTTGTTTAGACTTTATAAATAGAAGTGTGTATTTCTCTGGAAAGCATGTTTATAACGATGAGAAATACATCATCATTGTTCATAATGAATTACAATTATATCAAAAATTAAATGAGTTATTAAGTTCCCCAAAGATACTTGAAGATTATAAAAATTCTATAAAGAATAACTTAAAACTAATTTTATATCATGAAAAAGATTACTCTTCAAGTCAACAAATAATATCAGATTTAAAGAAATTTTTACTTTAAATCCTTGAAATTAATATCATGAATCTTTTTTTTCTATAATTTCTAAATATCTTTGAATTTCACTTTTGGACGTTTTTTAATAACTTTACAAGGGCTCCCTACATTTATAGTCCAAGGGTCAACGTCTTTCAAAACAAGACTATTACTTCCGATGATTGCACCTTCTCCAATTGTTATACCTGGATGCACAATAGCATTTGTTCCTATAAAAGCATCTTTTTCAATTCTAACAAAAGATACTTTAAGGTTTCTCTGCTCGATTGGTAAGCAAGTAGACATTCTAGCCCCTCCATGATAAGAATCTGAACCTGTTAGAATTCTAGCACCATCTGCTAAAACACTATAATCTCCAAGATATAATTCACCCCCACCAATTATACTCACAAATCGAGATATATGAACGTACCGTCCTATTTTAATCCCCTTACCACCAAATATAAATGTAAAATCATCAATTTCAGAAAAATCTCCAATTTCTATTACTTCTGGTTTTATGATTTTCGCATATTCAAATATTTTAAGATCCTTTCCTGCTTTTTTAAAATTATACATTTTTCTAAGATTCACTTTAACTGTCCATTAATTTAAAACATGATTTTAAGTAAGATTCAATAAATATATATCTTATTAAAAAGATGTACCATCAGAATAAGAACTTTATAAACCTTTTTATAGGCATTATTTAACATATATTATATAATTATAAACCACTAAAAACAATTTAATCTAATTGAATAAATTAAAAAGTGCAGTTTGTAATAAAAGTCTCCAATAACCCGTTAATTTCTTCGATCTTAAATATAAAATTAAATTTTTTAGTTATTATTAATTAATTGGATTACATAAGAAAGAGTAATTAATGTGAAAATTTAATGAATCTCTTAGAATTTTTTAAAAATAAAACAATATTAGTATGTGGAGGAACCGGCTCCATTGGTTCTGAAATTGTTTCTCAGCTTTTAAAGTATGAGCCAAAAACAATCAGAATTTTATCTAATTCAGAAAATGAATTATGGGAAAGCAGCTTGAGATACGAAAAAAAAAATGAAAAACTGAGATTTCTTCTTGGAGATATTCGGAATTTTGAAAGAATTAAGAGAGCTGTAAAAGATGTAGATTATGTTTTTAATGCTGCTGCCATAAAACATGTTCCATTTAGTGAATACAATCCTATGGAAGCATTAAATGTCAACATTAATGGTTTAGAAAACATTATTGAAGCTTGTTTTATAAACAATGTAAAAAATTTATTACATATCTCTACTGATAAAGCAGTTAGTCCAACTAGCGTCATGGGTGCTACAAAAATGCTAGGCGAACGTTTATGTATCTCCAGAGAATTAGCTAAAGGTTCCAACATTACTATAATTTCATGTGTTAGGTTTGGAAATGTTTTAGGTTCAAGAGGGTCTATTATTCCTCTAATTGAAAAGCAAATAAAGAATGGAAATAATGTGACGCTAACTGATGATAAAATGACAAGATATTTTATGTCCATTTCAGAAGCAGGTCGTCTCGTATTAGAGTCAATGATCCTTTCTCAAGGTGGGGAAATTTTTGTCTTGAAAATGCCTCTTCTTCGTATTAAGGATCTTTTGGAAATTTTAATTGAGAAATATGCTCCTAAATATGGAAAAGCACCAAGTGATATAAATATAAAGATAATTGGTTCTCGACCAGGAGAAAAACTTGATGAGAAACTCATATCTCCAATCGAACTAGAATTCTGTTATGAAACCGACGAAATGTTCGTTGTGTTTCCTCCAAATCATGATAAATATACCATTTTAGAAAAAAGGGATCTATCAAAATACAGAAAAGTAGATAAAGACAAATATTCTCCTCTAAATCAGAGAAAAATAACTAAAGACAAAATAAAGGAAATGTTAGATAATCTTAATTTAACGTAAATCGATGGAAGAAAATATGAAAAGGAAATATCCATTATTTGAGATATATTGGGACGAAAAAGATATAGAATCAGTCTCAAATGTTATTAAACGAGGATCTTATTGGGCTACTGGTCCAGAAATTCAAGAATTTGAAGTAAAACTAGGAAATTATCTTAATATGGATTATGTTGCAACCTTTAATTCGGGGACTTCTGCCTTACACGCTGTATTATTAGCATATGACATAACAGATGGAGAAGTCATAGTTCCTTCCATGTCATTCATCTCAACAGCAAATTGTATTATTTTAGCAGGTGCTAAACCTATTTTTGCTGATATTGAAAGTGATTCTCTAGGCTTAGATCCTGAAGATCTTCAAAAAAAGATTACCAAAAAAACAAAAGCAATAATCCCGATGCATTATGGAGGAAATGTTTGCAAAAACATAGAAATCTTGAGAGAAATTGCTGATGATAATAATTTAATCTTAATTGAAGATAATGCTGAAAGCTTAGGTGCAAAAATTAATGATAAATATGTGGGTACAATAGGTCACGCTGGTATGCTTAGTTTTTGCCAAAATAAAATAATTACAACTGGAGAAGGAGGTGCAATTTGTACTAATGATAAAACTATTTATGAAAAATTATTATTAATTAGGTCTCATGGAAGAGTAGAACACCCCGGTACTAATTATTTTTCCAATATTAATGAAATGGATTATATTCAAGTAGGTTATAACTATAGAATTTCTACAATTAGTGCAGCTTTAGGATTATCTCAACTGGGAAAGATTGATGAAATAATAAAATTAAGGAGAAAAGTTGGACAATTTTACAATAAAGAATTAGAAAAAGTAGCAAATGTCAAAATCATGCCCGAATTAAAAACAATCCGTAATGTTTATCAATTATATAGTTTATTACTCGAAATTCCAGAAACAAGGAAAGATTTACAAGAATACCTCTTAGAAAGAAACATTTATACCAAAGTTTATTTTTATCCTATACATTTAAAAACATTCTATAAGAAGAAATTTGGATATAAAGTCGGTACTCTTCCTATAACAGAAGAAATATCTAAAAGAATTCTAACATTACCCATTTCGTTAAATTTTACAGAAAAGGATCAATTGTTCATTATCAATACCCTAAAAGAGTTTTATTCGACATAGATTTAAAACAAAATTGAATAGATTTGAAATGAAAGAAAATTCAATTTTTCATCGGTATTATAAGAAAGAGAAATTTACCGATAGAAAAAATTCATTAAATGAAAATGGTATTGATGTCATTATTCCCTTAATAAATACTAATGAGCTTTTTGAGAAGAATCTCCTATCAATCTATCGAGAAATCCCTGTTAATAGATTGTTAATCGGAAATGGGGGTTCTACAGATGATTCTCTTGAAATTCTAAAAAAATTTCCAAGAGTTGAAATCTTTGATCAAACAAAATGCAAGACATTAGGTTACTGTATAGCAGAGCTTATTTCATCAGTGGAAACTCAATGGTTTATTTATTTGCATTCTGATGTGTTTATACCTGAAAATTGGTATAAAGAAATGAAAAAAAACCAGAATAAATATGATTGGTTTGAAAGTGATAACCGAATTACAACCTTGATTAATTATGATGCGGGGATTAAATATACAAAGAGGGCATATTCTGGTGGGCAAATGGGAAAGAAGGAAATCTTCAAAGGAATTATACCAAAAATCAATGATGATTATCTCTATAGGAATGAAGATCTGGTCTTTAAAGAATTGATTGAACAAGAAGGATTTAAATACGGTCGAGTTTTAGAGACACATTATTACCATCAAGTAATGAACAAAAAAGGAGAAAATGAACCTGAATTCGAGAAAGTAGATATAAAATGGTTTCGTGAGAAGCAATGGAAAATTGATACATTTTTAAAGCAAGTTAAAGGCATTATCAAATACTCTCGTCCTAAACCTTATTTAATAAATGAAGTAAATACACCCTTACAGATTCTTATAAAGTACGATGCACTAAATATTGATGAATTTAAAGAATGGGTTAAAAATGCGAATATAGTTTGGTTAAAGTATCTTGATTTACAAGGAAAAAAACGAACTCTATTTCAGAAGATATATTATAAACTACAGGAAAAGCTACATCCATTAATAAGTAAATTATTGTAATTGTATATCTTGAAAAAACCCCAACTCAAAAATTTAAATAAATGATACTAGGGAAATTTTTATCTTCAAATTCTTTCTGCTTTCTCAAATTCTTCTAAATTTACTATTTATTAATTTCAAAAATTGAAATCTTATATGACTTATAAGAACGAGAGTTTTTCTTAAATTCAACAACAGATAATAGTGAAAAAAAAGAGTATTTTAGTGTAATTCTTCACAAAATTCTATAAATCTTCCAATTGTGAATAAAGATCCAATATAATTATTCTTTACATAATCAACCTTAACCTTTTTATCTAAGATACCTTCATTTTTTAATATCTCAAACATTTCCTGTGTTTTATTTAAACTTCTAACTGCAGGATAAAATTCTGGATGGGTTGGAGAAATAAATTCTATTTTCGGTTTTTTTATTTTCCCTTTAGTGAACAAATAAAGATTTCTTAATCTATCTATTGTTTTTGTAGATGCATTAAAACCAAGAGAGTTAGTAATTTTCATTTTTGCTACTTTTTTATTTAAAAAAGTAATCACTTGAGATTCAAATACATCCCGATCGTTCCATTGTTGGGTTAGAAGTCTTTTTATTCCTCCTTTAATAGTATGAGTAGTGGTTTTTAATGTAATTCCACATGGTATGAGATCTCTATCTAAAAGTGGTGAATATCGGTCAATAATTGGCCCCATATCTGCGCACCTACTTGCTTCATGAAAATAAGTATATATTTTTGCTCCAGTCTTTCCTGAAGTGTCATTTCCAAAGTTTTTAATCAAAAAACTTCTTAACCGTTCACCATAACCTTCACTATATTTTTTAATATTTTCTGTATAAATTTCATGAGGAATATGATGTAGATCTAATCCATATCTTATATTCGCTCCCCTATTAATCATTTGATCTATTGCTATTTTAGGATCCCCCTTATCTAAATTCCATATAAATTCTGCTTTATATAACTCTCCCGCATGTCCAGTAACAGTCAATTTACAATTCCTTCTCAATTTATCTTTTTGAAATTGTATATACCTTTGCCAAATTACAATATCCTGTAGTGCTTCAAAATTTCTGAAGCTTTCATCCAAATCTCTTTCTAAATCATTTGTATTTAGAGAATGATAAGATATATAATGTTTTGTTCCTAAAGCTGCTGCTACTTGCTTAGAATATTCAACATCTAAATTTCCAGGCATTCCGGATATTGCAGTTTCAAATTCTAAACCATGATGCTTAAACGCTACACAATTCATTCGAGTATCAAGCCCTCCGGTTAAATCAAAGCTAATTTTACCATCTATTTTTTTAAATGATTCTGCTATTGGTTTATATTGTTCAATTATTGTTTTATCAAATTTATCCATTATAAATAAATCGAGCAATTCTTTCTTTTTTATTTTAATTTCTGAGCCATCATCTATGATTATTTCATCATATCTCATCTTATTTATACTGTCAAAATATGTTTCTCCTCTCATAAATCCATTTGCTGCTATCATATCCGTACATTTCGCTGGATTAATATCGCTCTTTTTTAATTGGCTTATTTCTACAATTTTTAGAAATGATGTTGAAATAAAATCAGGTGAAAAAAACAAGTTGAATAGTCCACTATTATCAATAAAGCTATAAATAACATCTTTTTTCTTGTCATGAATTAAGCAAGCGAATACACCAGATAGGGTCTCCATAGTTTTAGCAAGGGGAGTTTTTTTTACATCATCTATAAATCTTATTAGAGAATCTTCACCAGGTGCTAATCCTTTAATGAATATCAATCCTTCCCAAAAGATTGAATAGTCATCATCCTCAAATTTTTCTGTTCTTGGTCCAGTTTTAATATCTCTAGTTAAAAGGCGATAATGCAAATCTGTTCTCCTTCTTTTAGGTATTTTGCTTTTTTAAATAACTATTAGATTATATAAGTAAAATAAAGAATTCAAATTTAAGTATTTTAATATTAAAATGAAATTATTTCTATGTAAAGGGATAAGAAGTAAACCTTTTGTCAAAATTCTTATTTAAGAAATTTAATAATGGTTCAAATGTTAGCATATGTAATTTCATTGACTCTTCGTAAGATGTTAATGAACATGTGTTTTTTTCTAATATATCTTCAACTAGAAATGTTGTTATTTGACTAGTATAAAGGATTTTAGCGTCATAGACTTTCCAATTAGTTTCATTATTTTTAATATTCACCCATGCTTTTCCTTGTCCTTCATTTAAAAGGCATCTTAACTCATCAGAAGTAATATCAATCATAACAGGTTGATTTCCAGAGGGATAACAGTTAATAACTCCTATACTTCCCTCATTAAAATATAGGTTAATAGTACCATTAAGTTCTAAGAAATTTGGTATCCTACTCTTTTCTAATTTTAAATCTAAATGGTTTAAATCAATTTCAAAATCAGTTTGGTCTAAAATAAAGGACATATAATCAATGAAATGAATTAAATTTGAGATTAAACTCCATTTACTTCCAGAAACAAAATAAATTATTTTCTTCTTTTTAAACCAATTTTTAATTTGATCATTATAAAATGGGATTACTCTTCTTGTACAATTGACCCACGCTTGACTATTTTGTTCTTTTAGAAGATCTCTTACAACTGAGAAATCTTCTGTTGTTGTAAACAAGATTTTTTCAAGAATCAAGGCTCTTGCGTGCGATACTTTAAATAATTGTTCAATAACTTTCCTCCTGATATTAGAATGAGTTGCAATGATTGCAATATCAAATTCATCCTTAATTTTATCAAGATTCTTAAAATAATTTACTGTATGTTTACATTGTCCTATTGGCATGGAATCATACCGTTCTTGGGCAATATTTAACGATTCAGGATTTGGATCAATAACTAGGATATCCAAGGGTATTTTTACTGCTTTTAGGGCTTGAAGATGACGACTACCTATATTGCCTGCTCCAATAAGTGCAATTTTTTTCATATCTTTCATTTTAATTCATAATTTCCAGTTTATTTTACAAAAGAAGGATCGTATATAATTTCTTTTAACGATAAATGTTAAATCAGTCTTTCTACCAACCAATTTTATAGACGCCTCCCTCTTCCCTCCTCTTCCAACAGTTTGTAAAATAATTAGAAAAATAATTAAATCTTATGTTATGTATAAAATTAAATAAAAATAATATTTTCTTAATATTTCAGCAAAAGATCTTGTTTTTAATTTATATAAAAAAGAGGAAAAACTCTTGAAGATAGCTGCTTTTATTACCGTTAGATTAGGTTCTACTAGATTACCAAATAAAGCATTGTTGGAGATACAAAGAAAACCAACGATTGTACATCTAATAGAAAGAATTAAACAAGCAAAAAACTTAGATAATATTGTTTTATGTACAACTAAAAATCCAGAAGATAAAAAGCTTATTAAAGTGGCAGAAGAACAAAATGTAAGTTTCTTTGCGGGAGCTGAGAAGGATATTATAAAACGTCACTATGATGCCGCAAAACATCATGAAATTAATTTTGTTATAAATGTTGATGGAGATGATTTATTTTGCGATCCTGAATATATAGATGAAATAGCTGAAGAAGCTAAAGAGAATTATGAAATCTATGATGTTATATCTACAAGAAATTTACCATTTGGAGTTAACTCCTTTGGCTATAAAATTAGTTGTTTAAAAAATATATTTGAAAAAAAAAAAGAGAAAGATACTGAAACAGGTTGGGGCGAATTTTTTAAAAATAACCAACAATTGAATAAAAAATATATTGATGCTAAAGAGAATCATATTATCGATGCTAGAATGACTTTAGATTATGAGGAAGATTTTCAATTTTTTAAAACAATTATTAATTTGTTGTATAAAGAAGGAAAATATATTAGCTTGGATGAAATTACAAAACTCTTAAGAGAAAATCCAGAGATAATAGAAATTAATAAATCTGTAGAGGATAAATATTGGGAAAATTATGAAAAAAAAAAAATCACTAGAGATTAAAGGAGGATAAAATAAATGAAAATATTAGTAATAGGTCTTGGTTCAATGGGTAAAAGAAGACTCAGGAATCTTAAGGCTTTAAAAGAAGAAGATGTTATAGCATTTGATTTAAGAGAAGATAGAAGAAATGAGGTAGAGGAAAAATATGGAATAAAAACATATGCTAATTTTGAAGAAGCGATGAAAGAAAAACCAGAAATTTTTATAATATCTGTTCCCCCTGCCATTCATTTAGAGTATCAATTATTTGCTGCGAATAATAATATTCATTTTTTTACTGAAGCAAGTGTAGTTAAAGATGGATTGGCTCAAGTGATAGAAATTTTAAAAGATAAAGATATCGTTGGTGCAGCATCCTCCACACTAAGATATCATCCTGCTGTCAAAAGAATTAAAGAACTTGTTGATAATAATGAAATAGGCAAATTATGTACCTTTACCCATCATTCAGGGCAGTATTTGCCAGATTGGCATCCCTGGGAGAAAATTTCGGATTATTATGTTTCTAAAAAGGAGACAGGTGGTGGAAGAGAAATTGTTCCTTTTGAGTTAAGTTGGCTTACATGGATTTTTGGAGATATAGAAAGTGTTAGTGGTCTTATTGGAAATACGTTAAATATGGGAGAAAATATTGATGATGTATATCATGTTTTGATAACTTTTAAATCAGGGTTGATTGCTCATTTATTAGTAGATGTAGTATCAAGATTTGCTTATAGACATTTTAAATTGCTTGGTGCTGATGGTGTAATAGAATGGGATTGGAATACAAAACAAGTCGGTGTATATGATCCTAAAAATCAAGAGTGGAATTATTATAAGGAAGATTCTGGAGCCGCACAAGAGGGTTATAACCCAAATATAATAGAAGAAATGTACATTGATGAGATGAAGCACTTCCTAAATGCTGTTCAAAAAAAAGAAAAATATCAATATCCACTGTATGAGGATGAAAAAATATTAGATATTCTTTATAAAATTGAGGAGAGCTTTGAAAAAAAAACTAAAATTAATATATAAAAACATTTAAAGTTATGAGATTATGAACTGTCAAAAAGGGATAGATTTATGGAATAAAGCAAAAAAATTGATCCCAGGAGGATCTCAACTATTAAGTAAAAGATCAGAGATGTTTTTACCTGATCAATGGCCTTCTTATTACAAAAAGGCAAAAGGTGTTGAGATATGGGATTTAGATAATAATAAATTCATAGATATGACGATTATGGGTGTAGGGGCATGTACACTTGGTTACTCTGATAAAGATGTCGATAATGCTGTGATTAATGCTATTAATCAGGGTACTATGTCGACTTTAAATTGTCCTGAAGAAATAGAACTAACAGAACTTTTGATTGAACTCCATCCATGGGCAGAAGCAGCACGATTTGCTAGAACAGGAGGAGAAATGATGACTATTGCTGTTAGAATTGCACGAGCATTTACAAAAAGAGATAAAATTGCTTTTTGTGGTTATCATGGTTGGCATGATTGGTACTTATCTAGTAATTTAGCAGATAATGCTAATTTAGATGGTCATCTATTACCAGGTTTAGATCCAAATGGAGTTCCAAGAGGGTTACTTAAAACTACATTGCCCTTTGAATATAATAAGATTGAACAATTAGAAGCAATTGTGCAAGAAAATGAGATTGGAGCTATAGTAGTAGAACCACTTAGACATCAGAAACCTAAAAATGACTTCCTTGAAAGGGTTAGAGAAATTTCTAATGAGATTGGTGCTGTGTTAATTTTTGATGAAATTACTTCTGGGTGGAGATTAACAGTTGGTGGAGCTCATCTAACTTTTAATGTTAACCCAGATATGATGGTTGTTGGAAAAGCAATGAGTAATGGTTACCCTATGGCTGCTGTAATTGGAAAGGGAAATATCATGGATGCTGCTCAAACTAGTTTTATAAGCAGTACATATTGGACTGAACGTATAGGTCCAACTGCTGCACTCGCTACTATTAGAAAAATGCAAAGTAAAAATGTTCCCGCTCATTTAAGCTATATTGGCGGGATGATTAGTGAGGGGTGGGAAAAATTAGCAAATAACAATTCGCTTAATATTGAAATATTGCCTCCTAAAGCATTAGCAACTTTTACATTTAATTACGATAATGCACAGGAAATTAAGACTCTCTTTACTCAAGAAATGTTAAAAAAAGGATATTTAGCCAGTTCGAGTGTCTATGTTAGTTATAGTCATACAAAAGAGATCGTGGAAGATTATCTTAAAGCTGTCGATGAAGTATTTAAAATTCTTTCTCAAGGAATAAAAGAAAATAAAATATCTGATTTATTAGATGGTCCTGTTGCCCATAGTGGTTTTCAAAGATTAACATAATTGAAAAAAACAAAAAGAAAATGGAAGATAAAAACCATGACAAGTTTAAAAGATAAAGAAATCTTATTAGTTGGAGCTGGACCAATGGCGATTAGTCATGCTCAATTATTGCAAGGGATGAATCTGAACTTTACTGTTGTTGGTAGGGGTGAACAATCAGCAAAGTTGTTTCAAGACGAAACTAACATTCATGTAGTAACAGGAGGAATCGAAAAATGGTTATCAGAAAACTCTAAATACCCAGAATATGCTATCATAGCGGTTAGTGGAACTCAATTAGGAAATGTAACACGAACCATTATTGAACATGGTATAAAAAATATCTTATTAGAAAAACCTGGCGGTTTAGATAATGAGGATATTAAATCTGTAGCTGAAAAAGCTGGAAAATTTACAGCTAATGTATTACTTGGATACAATCGTCGTTTCTATGCATCTGTCCTAAAAGCTAAAAAAATAATAGAAGAAGATGGAGGTGTAAAGTCTTTTTATTTCGAATTTACGGAATGGCCTCATACAATCGTTCCTCTTAAAAAAGACCCAGAAGTTAAAAAAAGATGGGTATTACATAATTCCACTCATATAATTGATTTGGCTTTTTATTTGGGAGGAGAACCAGAGGAAATCCACTCTTATTCAAAAGGACGATTTGATTGGCATCCTAATGGCACTATTTTTACAGGAGCAGGTTTATCAAAAAGTGGAGCATTATTTTCATACCATTCAAATTGGGACGCACCTGGAAGATGGGGTGTTGAAATTCTCACCCAAAAAAGTAGATTAATATTTCGTCCACTAGAGAAGCTTAAAATACAAAAGCTAAAAAGCGTTGCTATTGAAGAAGTAAATATTGATGATCAATTAGATATTAAGTTCAAACCAGGATTATATCGCCAATTAAAAGCATTCCTAAAACATAATACAAACAACTTTATTAACATTCATAAACATGCTACAAGGCTAGAAATCATTGATAAAATACGATTTGGAGGAAAATTTTCTGAAAATTCATAAAAGTTCATTTCATATCGTAATTAATCATATAAATAACAAATTAATCTTATTTTAAACAAAACAAATAGAATTATTATCTAATGAAGATAAGTATTTATGGACAATATTATTTTCCATATATTACTGATTTACTAAAAGAGGAAGGACATGTAGTTCTATTAAATGAGTTTTCAAACGATATTGATGTTTGTGTGTTAGAGAATCGTTTTTATATGTATGAAATTTATAGAAAGTTAAAAATCATAAGAAAAAATAATATTAAATTAATAAATTCCGTATTAGATATTCCTCCATGGCTAATAGATAAAAAACATCAACTAAATACCCATATAAAATATATAAAACAGGTGCTTTATAATTCCTTTCATAAACATCCATTTTGGTACTATTATACTGAAAAATTTAGGTTCGATCCAGCAAGAAATAAATATTATAACATTTTCACGTCAATTTTTCAAAATTATTTTAACCGGATTCAAAGAAATAGAGTATTTTTTCAAAAAAATTACCGAAAATTTTTAAAAAATTCCACTCTAAATTTATCTCTCTCAAAATATACACAATTTTTAGTTAAGAAATTCTTAAAATTACCAACCAAAGTATGTTATCCATGTGTTAATTCTGATTATTTATTAAACCTTCCAAAAAAGAAAATTGTGTATGATGCTATTAATATAAGTAGAATTGAAACATATAAACGCCAAAAAATATTCATAGAGGCCGCAAAAAGATTAAATTTAAACATTATGGTAGTAGGGCGTCATGTCAATAAAAAAATAAAACTTTTTTGTCCACATTATTACTTTGAGAACCAAGAGAAAGTTTTTGACATTTTAAATCAGTCAAATATATATGTAGATCCTTCAGAATTTGAAGGGTTTGGTATGACTCCTATTGAAGCAGCATTTTTAGATAAAATTACAATTGCTTCAAATACTTACGTTCATAGAGAGGTGCTTGGTGATTACGCTCTGTATTTTGAGTTAAACAATGTTGATAATCTAGTGAATAAAATGGAAACCGCACTTGGAGGGGGTTTTAAATTAAAAAATGAATCTATAAAAAAGAAATATTCTAAGGAAGCATTAAAGAATAGGCTCTTGAGATTAATAGAAGAACTCTTTTAAAACTTAAGGATTAATGTAAAAATGAAGATAAAATCCCAAACTTTAATAAAGATTTCACAGGATTTAATTAAAAACGAGAATGGTTTTTATTCAATTTTTAAAAAATTTATTACGATTTTTAGAGATAGAATTAAAAGAAGCATCTTAACAGTAGGATTGTATGATGTTATTCAAACTTTTATGAAATTCATTCTAAATTATAATACACTTCAAAAATTCCTAAATAATTTTAATGATTATTGGACATGGTATTATTTAAAATTTAAATCATCAAGGTCTTTTAGATTTAACAATAAAAAATATAATTATTTTTATCATAAATATAATATTACTTGGAACAATGAAAGGGCTATTGAACTACCAATAATTTGGAAAATTGTTAAAAAATATGAAAATAAGAATATTTTAGAGGTCGGAAATGTTCTTTCACATTTTTTTGATTTTCAGCACGATATTGTTGATAAATATGAGATTGCTGATGGTGTAATAAATCAAGATATTGTGGATTATAATCCCTTAAATAAGTATGATTTAATTGTAACAATTTCTACATTAGAACATGTTGGATGGGATGAGACTCCACGTGAGCCTTTAAAAATACTTAGGGCGATTGAAAATCTAAAATCTTTAATTAATGAAAATGGGAAAATTATCATAACTTTACCAAAAGGTCATAGTCCTATGTTAGATAATTTACTAAAAGAAAATAGAATAAAATTCTCAGAACAATATTTCTTTAAACGCATATCAAGAAGCAATAAATGGAAACAAGTTAATTGGAACAAAATTTCTAAGGCTGTATATGGTTATCCAATTCGCTATTCTGCTAATGGTATTATTGTTGGATTTATTTATTAATACAAAAGATGATTTATTAATGAATACAAAACCTGTTATTGAAGGAGAAGTTAAGTTAAATAATAAAGAGATAAAAAAAAAATCTAGTATAACACTTAAAAATAGATTAAGGGAATTTTTTGAAAGTATTTTTTAAATTATTTAAGAGATGGAATTTTACACTTACATGATGGCATTAAATTTGAGGAAACTATTAAAACCTCTGTTAGTATACTATAATGATTGGAAAACCAATCAAAGAGAATATAATCATTTAAAGAGATTATTAAAATCTGCTAAAAGAGAACAATTACTTGATAAAAAAATAGTTATAAATACAGTAAGATGTGTTAAGAGCCAAATTGACAGAGAATTTTTCATGGGTAAACTTTTAGCTATGAATGGAGCAAAAGTTTATATGCTCCTTGATGATGGTGTACTTAAACACACCGAATCTTATCAAGTAGACAATCTACCTAATATTCGTAAAATCTACAGATTTAAATTTAATCCATATCCACATTTTTATATAAATTCTAGACATTATATGCAAACTTTTATTAATAAAATCAATTTAAAAAAAGCTTTAACGACCTATATAGATAAAAATTTAAAAATAATTTATTATAGCAAAATTCTCAAAGAAAATAAAGTAAATATTGAAAATTGGCAAGAATTAAAAGATTATGCGAAATCATCTACTATCCGATTTTTTAAAACAAGTGAATTGGACTATAATGATAAATACATTAAATTTTACTATAATTTATCATTAAAGAATTCTATTCTTAGTAAAAATATAGGAGAATATGTTTTAAATAAAATAAAACCGAATTATTTTATTACAGCTCATGGAATATACTCCACCTGGGCTCCCGCTTATCATTTTGTAAGAAAAAATGGAATGGAGACAATAGTCTATTCTTCTGTGCATGGCCATTCTTTGAACCCTCGTGAAATTTACACTTCTTCTAATTCACGAACATACTTTCTTTCTTCATCTAAATTTTGGAAACAGTTTAAAGATAAACCTGTAACTGAGGAAATGAAAGCAAAAATCGAAGATTACTTTAGAAAAAGGCAACAATATGCAACATCTGATACAAAAGTTCTATATCAAGGCAAAATGAGTTCTTTAATAGTCAATAAGAATGATGGATTCAAATATCATCTAGCCTTATTTCCAAATGTAATATGGGATGGGAATATATGTGATCGACATAAAATTTTTCGAGATTATAAAGATTGGATACTTTCTACAATAAATTTTGTAAAAGAAAAGAAAGATATTAAATTATATATTAAATCTCATCCCTCAGAAATAACTGTATTAAAAAATTCCCCAAGAATCGTTGATATTATAAAAAATAACATAAATTTAGAGGATGTTGATAATGTTGAATTAATTCCTCCAGAAAAACTAATAAACACCTATGAATTTCTAAAAAGCGGAATTGATTTAGGTCTCGTTTATGATGGTTTTCTAGCAGTAGAGATGCCTTTTATAAAGATACCCACTATTATGTGTGTAAAGGGTGGCATGTTTGCAGTTGAGGGTGGAAACATAACCTTTACTAAAAAGAGCGAATATTTTGACTATTTAGACAATATAGATCAACTTTTAGAAAAATTTCATAGAAATTATCAAGAATACTACGACAATATCGTAAGGTACGCATACTGGTATATTTTTGAAATTGCTATTAAACTACCAACCTTATCTAAAATAAATTATATTGGTACAGATTTATTACAGTTAAGGAAAGAAGATTTAACTATTGATAAAAAACTTTTAAATTTATTTGAAGATTAATTACTTGGGACATAATCGAGAATAATTTTTTGATAACCCGAAATTTTTGAACGATTAATCATGCATCTAAGTTTTCCTGATTTAGCTTTTATTCTCTTTAATCCATTTTTTATTCTTTTTTCAATTACTAACGTTTCCATATAAATTCTTTCAGCAAGTTCCTCATATTCAGCTGGTTTCTTTCTAATTTCAAGTAATTTGCCATCTTTATCATAGATTTGAAAAGTAAGATCATAATGTCCTTTTACAGTGCACTCAAAGATATACATGTATAGAAATTGTTGCATTTTTTTCTCCATTTCAGGAGTAACTCCTTTCTCTAACGCTTCTTTTAGTCTTATAGGGAACTCCTCAATTGTACTAACATCGTATGTAAAGCCCCAGGATCGTACTAAATTATCTCCTACAATCACCATCGGAACTCTTGCTACTAATAAATTTTCCATAGATAAAGTAGAATTAATTGTTATTAAAGTTGAACAATGTTTTAGTAAAACTTGAGAATCAACATAATGATATAGGTGTAAATTATCTTGTTTGTCAATTTTTTCCTTAAGCCTTTTTAATGATCTTCTGTATTCATGGTCAGCAAATATCATGTCGTTAGGATGTCTTTTTATTATTATATCATATCCCTTAGGAGCATTTTCGATTACTAAATTAGCGAACTCAAACATATTTTTCACAAGAGGAGAATATCTGATATTATTTGTATCCTCCATTACTTGGAGGGGAACAAAAATAAATTTATTATCTGGAACTTTATTTTTCACTTTTTCATCATCCTCAGCAATGGATGCTATACCTCTCTTGTATTTTTGAATATATTTCTTTATAAATTTATCTAATTTTGCCTCCTTTTCATTATCCCATTCTGGTAATTCCATAAAATTTATGTCTCCATCATGCCAAACAGATAGAGAATCAAATAGCGAATATCCTACAAAATGTGATGTTTCAGTATAATAATGAGGGATATCCAATTTTTCACATGCAACAGATAATGATGTATTAGTAATCCAGTTACCATTATATATTAAAACTATGTCTGGGTCAATTTCCTTTAAAAGCACATAAGAAGAAATGAAATATTGAAGTGCAATTTTTGAAATAATGCCAAATCCTTTCTTACTATTAATTAAAGAAATTATATTTAAATGCTCAAATCTTAATCTCCATTTCATTCTACTAATTGTTTTCGGTAGTAAATTAAGAAGAACCAAATTGGCTTTTGAGAAATAACATACTAATTTATGAAAAGGTCGAATTATTTCATATGTTTTTTTTCTTGGTAAATATAGGAAAGGGGATAATATTATTTTTAAGACGCTGTAATAAATTTTCTTAAGAGGTTTCGCTTTTTGATATAATTTCCTATTTGAAAAAAGTTTATAAATCAGATCGTAAATTAAAGAATATTTTTCATCAACTGCCCAATGATCTATGGTTTTTGTACCTAATTTTAGATATCTCACATAATTTGTTAATAATAACTTGTCTTTATCAAGATTCCATTTTTCGTAGAGGTCTAGAGATAAACATCTTAATGGAATTCTAGGAAAATAATGCTTAATGTCTTTTACTTCTTTATAACCACTTTTTATGTAATATTCTCGATCTTCGTTATCACCAGAAATAACACTAATAGCAATATCTCTCTTTTTTTTTAAATATTCGGCGATTTTTAGTGAAAAATCAGCCATTTTTGTTCCGCCATTTGTTTTAATTAAAAGCTTTATTTTAGGAGCACCTAATTTCCTTAACACTTGATTATTATTGTTGTAACTTACAAATTAGAATTTCACAATTTTTAAAAAATTTTATAATTTTTTGAGAAATATACATGATTTCAATCATGATAAGTTTAATACCCCCATAAAATTAATTAAGTTATAGTTTCATTTTAATATTTAAAAATAATTTTCAATTAACAAAAATGCATGAATTTAAAGAATAAAGTGGGAATAATCGTTCAAGCTCGAATGGGTTCAACTAGGTTAGCAGGTAAAACATTAATGAAGTTAAATGAAAATGAAAAAGTCCTCGAACTTTTAATAAAAAGATTAAAATTGAGTAAATCTGCGGATGAGTTAATAATAGCAACAACTCCCGATGAAAAAAATTCTTTAATAATTGATACAGCTAAAAATTATAATGTTCTACATTTTGTTGGAAGCGAATATAATGTTTTGGAAAGATTTTTTCAAGCAGCTAAAAAATTTGAAATTGATATAATAGTCAGAATAACCTCAGATTGTCCTTTTGTTGACCCCAAGATATTAGATTCAATGGTAGATTTTTATAAAGATAATAATTATGATTATATTATGAATTTAGACGAAGTCTCAAATTTTCCAGCTGGATTTGATATTGAAATTTTTTCTTTCAATGTACTAAAAAAAGTTTTCACTCTTGTGAAAAATGATAATGAAAAAGAGCATGTGACTAAATATATCCAAAATCACCCAGAATCTTTCTCTATTTTCCCCTTTAATGATGAAAAAATTAAAAAATTTCATGATTTAAGATTAACTATTGATTACGAAGAAGATCTAACTATGGTAAGAGAAGTTTATAAGAGGTTAAAAGAAAAAGGGAAAACTTTTAATTTCTCTTTACAAGATGTATTAGAAATTATTGAGGAAGATCCCATAATTATGAATATAAATAAGCATCTTAAAAAAAATAAAAATTAAAGACATGAACATATCAAAAATTACCTTAGGTACTGCTCAGCTTGGAATGAATTATGGAATTGCAAATGTCAGTGGAAAACCGGAAATTGAGAAAGCTCTAAAAATTTTAAATTATGCTTGGGAAAATGGTATAAATTCTTTTGAAAGTTCTCCTCTCTACGGAAATAGTGAAAAAATAATTGGATTATTTATTTCAGAACTGAAAGAAAATCTTAAAAAAGATATTGTTATTATTTCTAAGTTGCCTGCTGTTAAGAATAATTGTAAACTTAATTATAAGGACATTTATGAATACATTAAAAATAAGATAAAAATATCTTTAAATAATTTAAAATTAAATTGTATACCTATTTATTTATTACATCACGCTCCCGATATAAATATAAAAGATGGGCTTGTTATTAAATGTTTAAATCAAATAAAAAAAGAAGGTTTAATTAATCAAATAGGTATTTCAATATATAATTTAAAAGAAGTTGAAGAAGCCTTAAAATTCAGGGAGATTGATATTATCCAATTACCTCTTAACATTTTTGACCATCGATTAATTAAATCTGGGTTATTGAAGAGGCTTAATAAATACGGCTATACTATACTTGCAAGAAGTATATATTTGCAAGGTCTTTTTTTCCTATCACCAGAAAAATTACCAGATTATCTAAAAATTGCAAAGCAACCATTGTTAAAATTAAGAGATTTAGCAAGAGAATATCATATTGATATTGCTAAATTAGCTTTTTTATATGTTAGAGACTTATCGGAAATTACCAGTCTGGTGATTGGTGCAGAAAATGTCAACCAATTAGCAAATAACTTAAAATTTTTAGATGAAAAAGCCTTATCTTCAGAATTATCCAATATTCTTATTGAAGAATTCTCTGATCTATCTGATAAAATTATAAATCCATCATTATGGAATAAATAATTTCAAAATTTTTAATATAAAATTCATTATTAAAAGATAACAATCTATTTAAATTCGATTGGATTTATATGGAAAAAATTTTGATTCTGATACAAGCACGGTATGCGTCCTCACGCTTGCCTGGTAAAGTAATGCTTAAAATTTTTGATAGGCCATTATTGTGGTATGTTATAAAAAGATTACAACTAGTAAAAACACCAAATAATTTGATTATTGCAACTGCTACTACTAAATCTAATCAATCAATAATAGAATTTGCCAAAAACCTGAATCTATCTTATTTTGCTGGAAGCGAAGATGATGTTCTTGACCGGTTTTATCAGACCAGCAAATATTTTAAAGGAGACATCATTATTAGAATCACCGGTGATTGTCCACTAATAGATCCTGCTATTATAGATCGAGGATTAGACATATTTTTAAATGGAAATTATGATTATGTATCAAATGTTCATCCTCCAACTTATCCTGATGGATTTGATGTAGAAATTTTTTCCTTTAAGTCTCTAGAGACTGCCTGGAAAGAAGCTAAGTTTTTATCTGAAAGAGAACATGTTACTCCATATATATGGAAAAATTCTAATAGATTTATGTTAAAAAATTACGAAAACATAGAAGATCTTTCAAATTTTCGTTTAACAGTTGATACACCAGAAGATTTTATATTGATTGCGAAATTGATTGAACACTTTCATGACAATTGGGATGATTTTAACATGGAAGATGTATTGACTTTTTTAAAAGAAAATCCGGATTTATTAAGAATTAATGCTCAATATGAACGAAATGAAGGTTATTTAAAATCATTAAGAGAAGACAAAAAATTATAAATAAAAAATTAACAAAACTATGAATTAAGATTTTACTTTCAATAATTATTTTGAATTATGAGTGAAAATCAAATGAACTCTTTTTTAATAGGAAATCGAAAAGTAGGGAAAAATGCGCCAGTTTTCGTAATTGCTGAAGCTGGTTCAAATCATAATCGTAATTTACATCAAGCTAAGAAGCTTATTGAAATTGCAGCAGAAGCCGAGGTCGACGCAGTAAAATTTCAGACTTATTCCGCAGAAACTTTATATTCAAAGAAAACACCCAATCCTGATTATCTCGAAGGAAAATTAACACAAAAATCTATGTGGCAATTGATTAAGGATATTGAAATTCCTAGAGAATGGCAAGCTGAGCTTGCGGATTATTCTAAGTCCCATAATCTAATATTCTTATCTACACCTTTTGATTATAAAGCAGTAAAAGAATTAGAAGAATTAAACATGCCAGCATATAAAATTGCCTCATTCGAAATTGTCGATTTACCTTTTTTAAGAGAAATTGCTCAAATAGGAAAGCCCATAATATTATCTACAGGTATGGCAAGTTTAGGCGATATTGAAGATGCAATTAATGCAATTAAAGAAATTGAGGATGTTCCAATTGCATTATTACACTGTGCTATTAATTATCCACCTCCCTTTGAAGATCTAAATTTAAAAGCAATTAAAACTTTAAAGACTGCCTTCCAAGTACCTGTTGGTTATTCTGATCATACAATGAGTCTTGCTATTCCAGCTGTTTGTGTCGCACTAGGTGCATCAATCATTGAAAAACATTTTACTACAGATAGAAATCTAAAAGGACCAGATCACAAATTTGCTTTAGAATCAAATGAATTAAAAAAGATGGTAAAATATATCCGAGAAATTGAAGCAAGTTTAGGAAGTTCAATAAAATTTATGCCAAAATCTGAAGATAATTTATACAAGTTAGCTCGGAGAAGTATAATTGCTCGAAAAGAAATACCAAAGGGAAAAATGATTGTGAAATCAGATCTCATAATAAAGCGACCAGGGTATGGTATTGCTCCTAAGTTTATAAATATTGTAATTGGTAGAACTGCGAAAAGCGACATAGATGAAGATGAAATAATCACATGGGATATGATATAGACAATGATAAAAAATATCAGATTTGGTATAAAAATAGCCACATCTAATTTTGACTTTTTACCGGATATCTATAAAAATAAAAATTTGATCGATTTTGTCGAAGTCATTGTCCTACCTGATTTTAAATTAGGAGATATTAATATTATAAAAAGGATAAAAATGCCTTATGCCATCCATTTACCAAATTCAAATTATGGTATTGATTTGGGAGATATTAAACGTAATAGAAAAAATATAGAATTTATTAATAATATTAATCAATATCGCGGAGTTTTTAAAACATTAAACCCAATTTGCTACATCATCCACCCAGAATCAGGAAATATTAAGCTATCAATTGATAACCTGAAAAAATTTAAAATAAAACCACTCGCGATAGAAAATATGCCTATTAAAGGTATTCATGGGGAAGCATTATTAGGATATAGTCCTAGAACACTGACAGAATATTTTGAAAAAATTAAAGATTTAGAATTTTGTTTTGATATAAATCATGCAATAAAAACAGCTATTTCATTGAAAGTAGATTATATTGATTTTATCAAAAAATTTCTTACATACAAAAAACCCAGAATTTTTCATATTTCTGGAGGGAATTTAGATATTGAAATTGATGAACACCTTTCTTTAGAGAAAGGACAATACAATATTGTCGAAATTAAAAAATTTTTATTACAATATGACTCGAATGTAAATTTAACTTTTGAAACTCCTAGAAATTATAAGACTAAAATAAAAGATGATTTGAAAAATATGAAATTCTTTTTAAAAGCATAAAAGATCTGCAAAATTGAGTGATAATTGTGAACATAGATTTTGAAAAAATAAAGATTATTCCTGCAGAAAAAAAAAATAAAACGCATAAAAAAGGCGTATGGAAGGTTTTCAATGAAAATTTAGAATTTAGATTAATTGCTTCTGAACCTGTATCATATATACAGCATTGTAAATGGTGGGAAGCTGCTTTTGAAAAAGAATATATATATCTTATTTTATACGAATTAAGCATAGTTGGTTATATAAGATTGTCAAAATTGAGAACAAAATCTAAAGAAATAAATGAAATTAGTATTGCATTAGCAAGAAAATATCATAATTCAGGCATAGGTTCATATTCTTACAAAATTTTTGAAAAAAAAATGAAAGAATTTGGTATTAAAAAAATTGTGGCACTAACAGATTATAAAAACAAACTAGCACAAAATTTTTTTGAGAAAAATAAATTTGAGAAAAAACATATAAGATTTTTAAAAGAGTTGGAGAATTAAAATCAATAGCAAATTCAAAACCATTCATTAGAATATTTTTCCAAATCAGGATTTATTTTATATCAATACATTCTTTTAAGAGTACTTAAAGCTTTATGGGGACCTTTCATAATAGCTTTTATAATTAGACTTGGAACTTTTTTTATTAGTCTCGAAAAAGGAACATATAATTTCACTGAAGGAAGATAAGTCATTTTCTCTTTAATTCTAATTAGTTTTTCATCTGTAAATTAACTCTAGCCGAGCATTCCCATGGAATATTTTTGATCTCAGGCGTTTTTAGTTTGAGGTCACAAAATTCTATTACCCTATCTCTATTATATACAAATAAATCATCGAAAAAGCAAAACTTCTTTATATTAAATCTATTTTTTGCCTCAACTAATTCTTTAATAATATGTTGAGGAGACCTTCCTCTTACTTTATTAAAAAGAAATGTTTTACAACAAAAAGTACAATTGTACGGACAACCTCGGACAGAAGAAATAGGAAAATTATAATTAATATTCTTCATGTAATTTTCCATTGGAATTAAATCCCATGCTGGAAATGGCAACTCATCAAGATTCTTAATAACAGGGTGACTAGGTGTTTTTATTATATTACAATTTTCATCCTTGAATACAATTCCTTTTACATTTTCAACATATTTTCCTTCTTTTAAAGTGTTCATTAAGTCTACAGTTGTATATTCACCCTCCCACATAACACATACCTGAACGGGAGAATTAGAAAGTAATGTTTCAGGAATTGTAGATGCTACAGTATTACCAGCAAATATAAATGCATTTGGATAATTTTCTCTAACTAAATTAGCAATCTCTAAAACATTATTGAAAGCCATGATTAATCCTCCTATACCATACGCATTTGCCTTAATCTTTACTAGTCTTTTTTTAAATTCTACTCGAGATAAATTATCTCCTATGCAATCAATTATTTCAACCTCATAACCTGCTTTTAATAAATACGATGCAATATACCCAATACCAATTGGATACCATGCTCAATTATTCATATTTAAAGGTGGATTAATTAAACAAACTTTCATTTTATTCATATTGGTATTTTTATGAAGAAATGATAAAAGATAATAATGATACTTCTGTTTTTAATTTTTTAATTAATTTTGATACGTTTATTTAAAGATTGATAAGTGATAATTTTATCCAATATATTAATAACATTATATAGATCGTTATTACTCATTTTCAGAAAGAATGGAATAACATAGGGAATAAAAATTAAGTATTAGTCCTTTCTTTAAATCAAATTTATAATATGAGTGTTAATAATTAAGAAATTAATGAATACTTACCCTTATATTTTCTTCTCTTAATTCCTTAGAAATCTCAACGCCATTGACTTTTAAATTCTCAAGATTTAGTTGAATTACATAAAAATGCCATTTATGCTTCACATCTTTTTTAAAATTGAATAAGTATGAAACTAGGACTTAAAATATTAAGAAAAGAAATAAATTTAATGTTTTTATATAACTATTATTATCCGAAGAGATGAATACTAAAAAATTATAGATGGCTAATTGAATTTATTTTAATATATCTGTAAAATTAATATAAAACTAATGAGAGTTCTTTTTATTTACCCTAATGATTATTTGAATAATGGAATTCCTACTGGAATATCTACTCTATCTTCTGTACTCAAACAAAAAGGTCATATAGTTGATATTTTCGATTTTACTTTTATCAAAACTAAGCCTCAAAAGAGTGAAGCGGATAAAGAACCAAATAAATACCTTCCTACTGAATACACGCTAGAAGATCTTGTAGCTGCTGATCCCATTATATCATTAGAAAAAGCATTTAAGCAAAAAATTAAACTATTTTACCCTGATCTAATTGCTGTATCAGTAATGACTGGATATTTTGATAAAGTAATTGATCTTCTTGGAAAAGTTCGATCCAATTGTAAAACAATTTTCGGTGGTATACATCCAACTATTTCACCTTATGAGACATTAAAAAATGATGAGGTTGATTTTATTGGTATTGGGGAAGGTGAAGGATTATTAATTGATTTATTAGATGCATTAGAAAAAGGCAAGGATTACAAACGTATTAAAAATCTAGGGTATAAAGAAAATAGTGTAATAAAAATAAATGAATTACGCCCTTTTGTTAATATGGATGAATTACCAACTCCAGATTGGTCATTGTTCGACGAACGCCATATGTTTCGACCATTTATGGGTAATATTTACAAAGGGAGTTTTTTTATAATGTCACGAGGTTGTCCAGGAATATGTACCTATTGTGTTAATTATGCTCTGCGAGAAAAACTAAAAATATGCGGTAGATACTTTCGATTTCAATCTCCAAAAACCATAATCACTCAATTAAAAGAATTGAAAGAAAAGTTCGGTGCTACTTGGTTTAAATTTGCTGACGATTCAATGATGCTATTTAAAGTTAATTATCTTGAAGAGTTAACAAAAGGATTAAAACCCCTAAACATTAATTTTGGTTGCTCAATACGCCCTGAAACCGTGACTGAACAGAAAATTAAGCTATTGAAGAAGATGGGAATGGTTGCTGCATCTGTAGGAATTGAATCAGGAAATGAACGTTTACGTAGAGATGTTTTGAGGAGAAGTATGACTAATGAGCAAATAATAAAAGCGGTAGAATTGTTAAAAAAATATCATATAAGAGTATCTACATTTAATATGATAGGACTTCCTGGTGAAACTAGAGAAAATGTTTTTGAAACAATTAAATTGAATAAAAAATTAGGTGTGGCAACTACTAATGTTTATATCATTTATCCTTATCCTAATACTCAATTAAGTATAAAATATAATATAAATATTTATGATGTTAATGGATATATAACTCCTGTATCACATGCTTCAAGTTTTGCCCTTTCAAAAATTCCTCCATCTGAAGTTGAAGGGCTTTTGAGAACATTTGAACTTTATGTCCGATTACCAGAAAAAATATGGCCTATAATTAAAATAGCAGAAAAATCAGATAAAACAGCAGAAGAATTAAGGAAGGTCTTATTTTGTTATATGAGTGATTATTATGCTTAATAATTATGTTATAAGCTTTTTGACTTCTTAAATTAATATATGTATTAAGTTTAATACTATTTCCGGTAATAAGTTATAACTTTTTCTAATGCATTAATAACATCATATGCATCGTCGTCTGTCATTTTTTGAAATAATGGTATTGTGATTATCCTTGGAAATAGCCATTCTACATTAGGTAGTATTCCTTTTTTTAAGTCGAATTTCTTTTGGTAATATGTATGATAATGTATTGGAATATAATGAACATTTACTCCAATGTTTTCTTCCCTTAAAGCTTTAAATATTTGGTCTCTACCCACTTTTAATTTGTCTATATCTATTTGAACGACATAAAGATGCCAAGAATGCTTTACATCTTTTTTTACAAAAGGTATTGAAATTTCTTCGATATTTTGTAGCTCTCGATTGTAAATTTTAACAATTTCTCTTCTTCTCTTTTGGAAATGCTCTAATCTATTTAATTGATGTATTCCAAGTGAGGCATGGAGTTCACTTAGATTATATCTGAAACCTAAGTACTGCATATCATAATAAAAATCACCAGATTTGCCAAACCTCTTTACAGCATCTTTAGAAATACCATGAGTCCTAAACATCAATAGTTTATCATTAAAATCATCATTATTGGTTGTCACCATTCCACCTTCAGCGGTTGTTATGTTTTTTACAGGATGAAAACTAAAAGCAGTTAAATCACTGATATTTCCAATTTTTTTATTCTTATATTCCGCGTCTATAGCGTGGGCAGCATCTTCAATAATATATAACTCATTTTCTTCAGCAATTTCACAGATCTCATCCATATCACATGGCTGTCCAGTAAAATGAACTGGAATTATTGCCTTTGTTTTAGGATTTATTTTTTTTCTTATTTCTTTAGGATCGATATTATAAGTATCTTTTTTAATATCTGCAAAAATTGGTGTGCCTCCTCGATAAATTACACAATTAGCAGAGGCTACAAAGGTCATAGGTGTGGTTATTACTTCATCTCCAGGTTTAATGTTTATAGTTGAAGTACAGATATGTAGTGCGGCAGTACCAGAATTAACTGCTATAGCATGTTTAGATCTAATAAATTCTTTAAATTTTTCTTCAAAAAGCCTCATTTTTGGACCAGTGGTTATCCACTTAGACTTTAATGTATCAATAACTTCATTAATTTCATTATCATCTATATATTGTGTTCCATAAGGAAGAAAATCTTTTCTTATTGGGACACCTCCTTCAATTGCAGGTTTATCCATTATTTCTCAACTCATTTTCTTTTATCCATTCTTCTAATTTTGCAATCCCCTCTTCTAAGGGAGTTTGCGCCTCCCAGTTTAAAAATGTCCTAGCTTTTGAACTATCACATCTCAACTTCATAATTTCGCTCTGAGGATGATGATGTTTTATATGTTCAATGCGAGTTTCATCCCCAATGATTAATCTTGCTAAATTATTAATAGATATATCCTTTCCTGTTCCTGCATTAATAATTTGTCCCACACAATTTTCTGAATCCGAAGCCATTACAATAAAGTCAGCACAGTCTTCTACATATAAGAAATCTCTTGTTTGAGTTCCATCTCCAAATATTTTTAAATTTTCATTTTTGAGTTTACGACTTACAAATATAGATACAACACCACCTTCCATATTTGTTTTTTGGAAAGGACCATAAGTATTAAACGGTCTTAATATAATAACAGGTAGACTAAAACCATAAAAATAGGATATTGCTAATTCCTCAGAAGCAACTTTTGAGCCTGAGTAAGGTGATGTTGGCTTAATTGCGTGCTTTTCGGAAATTGCAATTTTCGCGTCTGCCAAATCGTAAACCATGCAAGTCCCTATTATGACAACTTTTGTTTTTATTTTTCGAGCAGCTTCTAATATATTATATGTTCCAATTACATTATTTTCAAATGCCCTCTCAGGATAATTTAAGCTCTCATGTACATTTATTTGGGCTGCAAGATGAAAACATTTATTGAATTTGTATTTATCAAATAAATTGTTAATAACATCTTGATTTCGAATATCATCAACAAGAAATTCTTTTAAAAGGGTATTATTTTTAAATTCCTTTAAATTCTCTTCACTTCCATTACTTAAATTATCGATTACTACTACTTCTTTTTCCATTGATAGTAATTTCTTAACAACCCACCTTCCAATAAAGCCAGCTCCACCAGTAACCAGAATAACCATATAAATCTCTTCTATTTTAATATAATTTTTAATAAAAAAAATTTTCCTAATAACTTAATTTTATTTTTTTTATTGAAACAAATAAGTACATATACTTACTTTAAAGATTTTAATTAATGATAAATTATCTATTCTTAATATAATATTACCTTAAATAAAAAAATAAGAATGAAAATTAAGAAAATATCTTTAGATGACCGTAGGTGGGATAAATTTTGCTTAGAATCAGATGATTGTTGGTATTGGCATACAAGTGACTGGATGAAATATACAATGGAATATACCGAGGGTGATTCAGAATTACTCGCATTCTATATAGAAGATGGAAATGGAGATATTTTGGCAATTTGTCCCTTAATCAAAGAGAAAAATAAATTATCCTTCAGTGAGTCTTTTGGACCAAATCCAGCATTAAGAAATGGTCTTTCAAAAAAATTATCAAAAAGTCTAATTGGACAAATATTTTCCAGAATTGATTCCATCGCAGCAGAATTAAATTTAGAAGAATGCATAATGAGTCTCTCAACCTTAGCTAAAAATAATCTTAAATTATATAATTATAATTATTTAATGAAATATGGCTTCGAAAATATATCATTAAATACACAAATTCTTGTTTTAGATGAGAATGAAAGGACTTTGTGGGGTGATATTAAAAAAAGTCATCGTAATGAGATAAAAAGAGGAAATACAGAATTTACTTTCTCAATTGATTTGCCTTATTCTAAAGATGATACAATGTTTAAACAACTTAAAAACCTTCATTTCCAAGCTGCAGGTAGAATGACAAGATCAGAGAAAACCTGGGAAATGCAACTGCACTCAAAGATTAAAGGAAATGCGGTCATTATTATTGCCTATAAAGATGAAATGCCCATAGGAGGAATATTCACCATATTATATAAAGATGGGGCCTACTATGGAGTCAGCGCTAATCATCCCGATTTTGAATATCTTCCTGTATCGCATTCTATTCAGTGGGAAATGATAAAATGGTTAAAACAAAATAGGTATAAATATTATGAACTTGGTTATCAACATTTCTCAGATCAGCCTTTCATTCATCCTTCTCAAAAAGAAATAAACATATGTAAGTTCAAAAGGCATTTTGGGGGATACACAATCACTCATCATAGAGGAATAAAAAGATATAAAAATTTAGATTAAATTGATGAGATTAAGTTCGTTTAAAAAACTAAAAACACTAAATTTTTTCAAAAAAAACCATTAAGAAATACAATCTAATTAAGTATTTACTAATTGCTTATTTAATTATATTATTTTTAATTAAAAATTCTTTTATTTCCTTTTTAGATAAAAATGGTCCATTTTTTGAATTAAAAGGTTTACTTTTATCAAATTTCTTAATATTTGGATATTCACTTAAATCTATTTTTTTATAAACTTCTGTTAATTGAGGAAAGATAATATATAAATCATTAATTTCATAAGATCTTTCAGCTTCTTCAATTGAAAATAATTCTTCATACAACTTTTCTCCAGCAAACATTCCGATTTCTTTTATTTGGATTTTTTCTTGAATCTTATTGTTTTTTTTCGCAAAAAAATCAATTAAAACTTCAATTAAATCAATAATTTTTATAGCGTCCATCTTAAGGACAAACACCTCCCCTCCCTGAGCAATTTCTAAAGTTTTTAGTATTAACCTAATAGCTGTTTCAGTAACCATTATATACCTTGTCATATCACTATGAGTTATTGTAATTGATAAATTATTATTAATTTGATTTTTTATTAATGGGATTAAAGATCCCCTTGACCCAAGAACATTTCCAAACCTAACGGAATAAAAAATTGTTTTCTTCCTACCCTTATAGTAATTTGAGGCAGTAATTAACTTTTCTCCTAATAATTTAGTTACTCCCATAGTATTACAAGGAGTAGCTGCTTTATCAGTACTAGTGAAAATTACTTTTTCAACATTTTTATCAATACAAGTTTCAATTAAATTTTGAAGCCCCAATACGTTTGTCTTTATTGCTTCAAATGGATTATATTCACATGCTACTACATGTTTTAATGCAGCTAAATGAAAAACAATATCCACATCTTCTATTGCTCTATATAATCTCTCTTTGTCTCTTATATCTCCTATGAAAAATCTAAGTTGTTTATCATATTTTTCCAACTTTCTAGCTAAGTAAGATTGTTTGGTTTCATCTCTACTGAAAATTCTAATTATTTTAGGAGAATGGTTTTTAAGAATATGCATCACCAAACTTTCTCCGATTGTACCAGATCCACCTGTGATTAAAATAATCTTATCATTGAGTATGTCCATATTCAAACACATTAGTATTGTTTTAAGGAGTTTTAATATTGAATGATTTAATTATATTACTCTTAAAAATATTCAAAATTATCATTTTTTAAATCTCGGTAATTTAACAATTTTAAAAAATAATTTAACAATTTTAAAAAGTAATTCTCGAATTAATATTAACCAAAATCTTAATGAAGATCGTACTTTTTTTATAGTTAATATTATAATAATTGCTTCAAGAAATGCTTTTATTGATTCAAAATATTTAAATGGATTGAATAATGTTTTAAATAACCAGAAATAAAGATTTTCAATTTCTCTTTTAAATAATTTCCTTCTTAGCTCTCCTTCTAATAAATCTAAAATTGAATGAATTCGAAATTTAGTTATAACGACTCCGCCTACTGGATGCGAGTGTTTTCTTTTTTTAAATAAAGCGGGATGTTCAGAATCATATATAACTTCTCCTATATATGCTAATTTTTTTGAGGTTAATAAAATATCTCCCTTCAGCATTGCTTGAGTCATTAGATGTTCTTGAAGAAATAAAGTTCCAACAAATTTTTTTGCTTTATTTAGATCTAGAAATTTTCTTTTAAAAATAACTCCTGAGCAAATGAAAATGCCATTTCACTGATCGATTCGATACCTTGCTTTAATCTTTTATTTTCAAAACCATAATATCCATAGATTTCATTTGTTTTTCTCATTCCTATAGAACCACGAATTTGTGCTAAATTTTTATTATTTTTTATTATTTCTAAAATCCATGGAATTTCGTTCATTTCGATATCATCATCATCCATATTTATGAAAACATATTCTCCTTTTGCTTTATGAATTATTTTTATCAAATTTCCATCTAAACCTAGATTATTTTTGTTTTTAAAATATTGTATTCTTGGATCATTATATTTTTCTACAGTCTTCTTTGTTTTAAAGCATAATGGATTGTCATTTCCAATTATTAATTCAATCTCATTAGAATTAGTTGATATGAATTGGTTAAGAAAGAAATCAATCCTTTCAGGACGATTATATGTAGGGATACAGAAGCTTAATAAGATTTTTGTCATAATCTAATTTGTTTCTCTCTAATTGTTAAGATAGTAAATATACAATTTAGATATTAATTAAATAATAATATTAAGAAATAGATCTTCTAAAGAAAGATCGTGCTCATTTATCTTTTGAATTTCATATTTACTTAATATTGAAAGAAGCTTGTTATAATTTTTTCTTTCACGTAAGGTGATTTCAAAACCTTTTTTAGTGTCTTTAACATAAGAAATATAGTTTTGCTCCTCCAAAACTTTTCCTAACTCTTTCCTATTATTTATTAATTTAATATTTATTTTAATTTCTGATTGTACAAATTTACTAAGATCTGACTTAGTTCCAATTTTTATAATTTTTCCTTTATTAATAAAAGCTATACGATCACATAGTTTTTCTACTACTCCCATATCGTGACTTGTTAATAGAATAGTACTATCTGTATTTTTTAAAACATTGATAATATAACTTTTTAATTTTACATCCAGTCCTAAAGTAGGTTCGTCTAAAACTAAAATTGAGCGTTGTAATAAAAATGTTCTACAAAGAGCTAGCTTCATTTTCATTCCACTTGAATAATTTTCCACATATTGCTTAAGCCACTTTTCTAAGCCAAATTCTTTAGCCATTTTAAAAATTTTTTCTTTATAGTTTGGCACTTTGTATATTTTACAGAAAAATTTTAGATTATCATATCCAGTTATTCTATAATATATCATTTGACTTCCTAACATAAGTGCTATGTTCCTTTTCGCTTGTAGAGGGTTTTTTAAAATGTTCACTCCATCAATTGTGGCATAACCGCTAGTAGGTTGTAGTATTGTTGTTAGAATTTGAACTAATGTAGTTTTTCCAGCACCATTAGGTCCCAATAAACCAAAGATTTCGCCCTTTTTGATAGATAGATTTACATTATCTAAAGCTAATATTGAATGCTGTTTTTTTCTTAATTTATACTCCTTTGATAAATTAAAAGTTTCTATAATCATGTTTTCCATTTTTCTAATATCCCGCAATTCCGTACTTTTTATATATATAATTAAAGAAAAATACACCCATAATTGAAACAACTAATCCGGTACCAATTAACACAAAAAAATTAAAACCATGGTTAAGTAGAGAAAAAACAATATTATCTTCGATCCAAACTAATCTGATAATAACAAAATTGTAGAATAATGGATTATAAATAACTATATTTCGAAAAAAACCCGGAAAAAATTCAAAAGGCATCGAAAGGCAACTAAACCAAACAGCGATACTATAAAAAACATTTAGTATTCTCACAACACTTTCTTTACTTATGGCAAATACACCAATTACAAGCCCAATACCACTAAAAAATAAAGCTAGAAAAAAATAGAGTGTTAATACTGAAAGAATAGTTAAAATCGATATTGGGTAATAAATATAACATATTATAATAAATATAGCAAAAGGAATCGATATGACTACTAAATGTGAGAAAAAAATGCCAAATAATAAATTAAATCGATTAAAAGGGGCAATTATAAGGGCTGGAAGTGTTCTCCATGCTTTCTCTCTAAGTAAATTGTTTGAAAAAGCAGAAGTCAACCTATTTAAAAGAGTAATCTGATATGTTGATAACATGAATATAAAAAAATTTTGAGAATTCCAAGGACCAAATGCTTCTGCTAAAGTAAAAATTTGACCCATTATAATTAAAGGTATTATTAAACTTATTATAGGCATTATATAACTAAGAATTAAATTGGTTTTTATCCGTAATTGCAATTTTGTTTCTTTTTCGACAATTGCATAAATTTGAGATAAATTGTCTAAAATATTTCCTTTGATATTCATTATTTTGTCGATTGTAATTAAATTTTTTACCTAATATTTGTATTTTGGACAAAAAGATTATTTCATTAATAGAATTCACGATTTAATATATATTTTCTTATATTAAATCATCCTTTATAGGAGTAATCCCGATTTACTAATTGGAAATTTCTAATTTATCAAATTTCCCGTACTATTCATAAATATTAATTATGATTTTGTTACTAACCAAAAATTAAATATTATCGGTTATTCAATTCCATCAATTTAGTTGAAATTTAATAATTTAATTACTTAGGAATTAAAAATTCAAATTATTTCATATTAAAAACAAAAAGAGGCCACACACCTATTATACATCTATATAATTGTAATTAAAATTATTGACTCATTGATTACGAGTATAGATTATCATAGAAGAGAACAAACTCATCTGTAAGTAATGTAATTTTATTGAATATACGAAAATTAAATCAAAGTAAGAAGCCATTAGGCTGAGGTAAATAGCTTTACTGAAATAACCTATATATCGTAATCTCATAAGCTTTTAAAGCAAAGTATATTATTTCAATTATTATTTTCTACGAATTTATAGTAATTTTGGTTTTTATTATAATAATAATCAAAATACCTGTAAAAATTATACATCCGATAATAAAATAATTAGCTCTTTCAAAAAGAAATCATTTAACCTAAAAAAAATCTCATAATTGATGAGATAAATTTGATATTAAGGTATTAAAAATATAAATAGTAAAATAACTAAAATCTAAACTTAGCTGAATTTCCATTAAAAGAATTATTTTAGCGGGAGGAACATATTCAAGGCGATTTCCTTTATCAATTTGTTTAATTTATAATTTCTAATCCCTAAATCTTGATTTATCAGATGAATTAAAAAAGAGTAAGGCAATAAACTATGAAATTATTAGACTTGTAAACTCCAATAAACTCTTAAAATAAAAGAATTTAATTTAATATTAAAGAATTAAAAATATGAGAAATTAATCACTAATAATTAAAATATAGTTGATGACCATTAAAGGAGTTATTTTAGCAGGTGGGATAGGTTCAAGGTTATCTCCTTTAACCAAAGTAACAAACAAACATCTCTTACCTGTATATGATGAGCCAATGATTCATAAAATTATAAAAACTCTAACTAAATCAGGTATTAAGGAGATAACTATCGTTTTAGGTGGTGAAAGTGTTGGCGACTTTGTAAGATTGTTAGGGGATGGTAGCGAATTCAATGCTAGTTTCAATTATGTTTATCAACAAAAAGCTGGAGGAATAGCAGAGGCACTTTATTTAACAAAAAAAATTGTGAAGGGGCATAAGATTGCTGTTATATTAGGAGATAACATTTTTGAAAATGCCTTTAAATCTGAAATCAAGGCATTTGAAAACTCAAATGAATATAATTGCTGTCTTTTTTTGAAAGAAGTAGAAGATCCAGAGAGATTTGGTGTTGCAGAATTAACTGATAACAAAATAATAAAATTAATCGAAGAAAAACCTGATAATCCAAAAAGCAACTATGCAGTAACCGGTCTATATTTATATGATGAAAATATTTTTGCTGTAATAGAGCATATTATTGATAAGATTGGCTATTCAGAACGAGATGAATTAGAAATTACAGATGTTAATAATTATTATATTAAGAAGCATAAAACAAAAGTGATATTTGTGGATGGTTTTTGGTCTGATGCTGGGACTTTTGATACTTTAATAAAATCGAGTAATTTTATAAAATCAATTACTCAAAAGAAATAAATTTTATTTTTAAATAATTCAATTAACTAAATTTTGTGATATTAAAAATATGGACTTAATTAAAGGAGTAATAATTAAAAATTTAAAACCTATATTAGACGAGAGAGGTTATTTACAAGAATGTTTTAGGTCAGATTGGCCAATGTTCAAAAAATTTGGTCAAACTTATATTACTATAGCATTTCCAAATGTAGTTAAGGCATGGCATATGCATAAAACTCAAACGGATAATATGGTATGTATACAAAATAATGCTAAGTTAGTCTTATATGATAACAGAGAAAAAAGTTCGACCTATAGAAAAATAAACGAGATCTTTTTTGGAGAAAAGAATCCCATTCTCATTAGTATTCCTCCTAATATATGGCATGGTTTTAAAGCAATTGGAGGAGAACGAATTATGGTTTTAAATTGTCCTACTGAACTATATAATTATGATAATCCCGATGAATATCGATTACCTTATGATACAGAAGAAATTGATTACGATTGGGAGATTAAAATGGGATAAATACAATAAAAAACTAATTTGGTAATTAATATGGAGACAATATTAGTAACTGGGGGAATGGGCTTTATTGGAAGTAATTTTATTCGATATATTCTTAATTTAAATCAAGGTTTCAAGATTATTAATGTCGATAAATTGACTTATTCTGGTAATCCAGAAAATATAAAAGATATTCCTACTGAATTTTCAGATCGATATAAATTTTATAACCATGATATTTGTGATTTTAATTCGATTGATAAAATAGTTAAAGAAGAAAATATCGATTATATTATTAATTTTGCTGCAGAGTCTCATGTAGACCGTTCGATTGATAATCCCACTACTTTTTGTGATACAAATTTCATGGGAACACAGGCATTATTAAATGCTGCCAGAATAAATAATATTAAGAAATTTGTACAAATTTCTACTGATGAAGTTTATGGATCTTTAAATTTTGAAGATCCTCCTTTTACAGAATACACTTCTTTATCTCCAAATAGTCCATATTCAGCAAGCAAAGCATCAGCAGATCTTTTAGTTATTGCCTACTATAAAACGTTTGCATTACCTATTAATATAACTCGCTGTTCTAATAATTACGGCCCTTATCAATTTCCTGAAAAAGTTATTCCTTTAATGATCAATAATGCTTTAAATAATAAGGAACTCCCTATTTATGGAAAAGGAATTAATATTAGAGATTGGATTTATGTACTTGATCACTGTAAAGCTATATTAAAAGTTTTATTAAATGGAAGAATTGGAGAAATCTATAATATCGGTGGAAATTTTGAGATCGCTAATATTGATTTAGTTAAAAAAATATTAAATAGATTAGATAAACCTGAATCTCTAATAACTTTTGTAAGAGATCGTCCAGGACATGATTTAAGGTATGCAATAAATCATAATAAAATTACAAAAGAATTAAATTGGAAACCTGAAACAGAGTTTGAAAAAGGATTAGAATTAACCGTTCAATGGTATAAATCTAATGAAGATTGGTTAAATAATGTAATTACCAAAGAATATCTAACATTTTATGAAAAACAATATAAAAATAGATAATAACCTTAAAAAAGTTTTAATTATTGGTGCTAATGGTTTTTTAGGAACAAATATACTTCAGTTTAGAAAAAACAAAGAGATTCTTGATCAAAATTTGTTTTTAATAGCCTCAGATTTGAATAATGATAATATCGATCAAGAAATTCCTTTTTATCATATTGACATCACAAATGAAGAGAATACAATAAATAAAATAATTGAATTATCCCCTCAAATAATAATATTATTGGCAGCAATGACTGATGTTGATCAGTGCGAAATAGATAAGAATCTAGCAACAAAAATAAATGTAGAAGGTCCTAAAAATGTTATAAAAGCATGTAAAAGAATCGAATCTAAACTAATATTTCTTTCTACTGACTTTATATTTGAAGGCACTAAAGAGAACGGGGGTTATAGAGAAGATGATCTGGCAAAACCATTAAGCCATTATGGTAAAACCAAACATGAAGCAGAAATAGCAATAATTAAGTCTGAAATTGATTATCTTATTTGTAGATCGGCCGTGATATATGGTTGGAATAAAAGAAAATTAAATTTTATAACATGGGTTATAGATAAATTAGAAGAGAATGAAAAACTTTCTATAATAACAAATCAAATTAATTCCCCAACATTTGTGAGAAATTTAGCTGAGATTTTATTAGAATTAATAAAAAAGGATGCCAAAGGGATATATCATACAGCGGGAGATTGCATTTTAAATAGATTTGAAATTGCAGTTAAATGTGCTGAAATCTTTAATTATAATAAAAATTTATTATCACCTATTACAACATTGACACAAAAAGCGATACGTCCAAAAAATGCTGGTTTAGATATAAGTAAATTGAAAAGAAAAATTGGTTCTGAAATGAAGATATATAATTTAGATAATGGATTAGAATATATGAAAAGGCATCAAATTACATAATTAATTCAAATTAACGGTTTAAAAATTTACCTTTAGAAAGGAATAATCTTAATATAATTATTTTAGATTTTGTTCTTTACTTCAACATTGTTTTACTCTTTTTCTAAAAAGTTGAATTTTAGGATATTAACTATTCTCTCAGCAGTTTTTCCATCCCAATTTTCAATTTTTTGACCTTGTTTATATTTATTTGAAAAAATTCTGTCAATAATCTCCTTTGCTTTTAAAAAATCGCAATCAATAATGGTATTTGTTCCTTTTTCCACAGTTATAGGTCTTTCTGTATTTTTCCTTAAAGTCAAAATTGGAATATTTAGAAAAGAAGCTTCCTCTTGTATACCTCCTGAATCTGTTAGTATCATTTTAGAATTATCCATTAAGTTCAAAAATTCTAAATATCCAACGGGTTTAGATAAAATCAAATTATCTTTCTTGATTTTATCCATTAAATTAAATTTTTCAACATTTTTTTTAGTTCTAGGGTGAATAGGAAAAAATACAGTTATGGATTCTTGTAAGTAATTTATTATTTCAATTATTTTTTCTAAATTTTCTTTATTATCTACATTAGAAGGGCGATGAGCTGTAATAAGAGTAAAATTTTTTCTTTTTAAATTGTATTTATACAATGAATCCAATTTTCTAGCTTTTTCCATATTATTAAGCAGATTATCAATCATTATATTTCCTACAAAATATATCTTATTTGAATCAATGCCTTCTTTTTTTAAATTAATTTCACCACTTTTTTCAGTTGTGAATAAAAAATCGGACAATTTATCTGTTAAAATCCTATTGATTTCTTCGGGCATAGTATTATCAAAACTTCTTAAACCTGCTTCCACATGTGCTATTTTAACATACAATTTTTTTGCCACTAAAGCACATGCTATAGTGGAGTTTACATCCCCTACTACAATTATTAAATTAGGGTTCTCTTTTAAAATTGCTTTTTCAAATTCAACCATAATTTTTGCTGTTTGAACAGCATGGGAAGCTGATCCAACATTTAAAAAGATATCGGGCTCGGGTATATCAAGCTCATCAAAAAATATTTTAGACATTTCATAATCATAATGCTGACCTGTATGAATTAACATAAAAGTAACATTATTTTTTTTCAACTGTTTTACTAATGGAGCAATCTTCATGAAGTTTGGTCTTGCTCCAGCCACTATAAAGATCTTTTTCATGATTTAAAGAAAAATATATCATTGAATAATTTATATTAGGGAAAAATTAAAAGAACTTAAGTATTTATTTTTTAAATTCTTAAGAATCAAATTATCAATGTTTTTAACTATAATTTATAGATTATTTTTTTATTTTATCAATTACTATTAGATTTAATGAATCCAATTTATAAAATCATTATAAAAGCAGTTCTATAATTAAATTTATATTTTAAAATGTTATACTATTATTCAGTAAAATTTATTAAAATTATTTAAAAAAATTAATAAAATCCATTAGCAGGGCAAATTCGTTGAATATTCTGGATTCTGAGAAAAGAATTAGCTTATCGATAAAACCCCCAGTATTAGAACAACAAAAAATTCCTAATTTTAGATTTCAAGAATTATATAACTATTTAAATCAGTTTAATAATGAAGAGGATCAAATTCTGTTATCTCTCATTATACCTGCTTATAATGAGGAAAAATCGATTAAACAACTCTTAAGGAATCTTCCAAATGATAAAAATATTGAAATAATTGTAATTGATGATAATTCGACAGACAATAGCCTAAAAGAAATTCAAAAAGTAAATGGTCAAAGAAAAATAAAATTACTGAAACATAAAGAAAACATAGGATACGGAGGATCAGTAATCACCGGAGTTAAACATGCAAAAGGAAATGTAATTGTAACCATGGATTCTGATGGGCAACATTGTCCTGGAGATATCATTCAATTAATAAAACCAATTTTAGAGGATGAAGCAGACTTTACAATTGGTTCACGCTACTTAGGAAGAAATTATTATGAATTACCAATTCGGACAAGGTTAGGAGAAGCAATCATTGAAAAATTACTTCGAATATGCTTCGGTCAAAAGATAATGAACAGTCAAAACGGTTTTCGTGCTTTTAATAGAAAAATGATACCGATTTTGAAGGAAGCAAAATATAATAGATTCGTTTTTGCTACAGAAGTGTTAATCTTAACTTTAATTTATAAAAAAAGAATAAAAGAATGTCCAATTAAAGTATATGAACGAGAGTATGGTTCTTCAAAAATTAGTTTGTTGACACTCATTTTTAACCTACTTACATGTTTTTTAAAGTATTATTATAAAAAGATTAAATTGACTATTATAAGGAGAAATCGGAAATAATTATTTCATTTCATAAAATAAGTAATTCTTCTCTTTCAATTTATTAATTTTCAAAATAAATTTTAAGAAAATTGTTTTAACATTTTTTTATTCCAAAAGAAACAAAATTTCGAAATTAGAGTGATATAAAAAAATAATTCTTTATCAATTTCAACTATTTATGAATATAAAAAAAAAGAAAAGAAAGCCAGATCTTTAAAAAAAATCTAAATCTAATTGAATTATTTATTAATATTAAGACATGTTATTGTATTTATTATGAAACAATGAAAAATCGGAATGAATTTTGATAAATAATTTCTATTGATTTTTGATGAGAAAAATAATAACCTGTATTGGAATAAGACCAGATATAATACGACTTTCTTTAATAATTAAAAAATTAGATAAGTATTTTAAAAACATCCTTGTTGATAGTGGACAACATTATGATTATAATCTAAATAAAGTCTTTTATGACCAATTAGGAGTTCGTATTCCGGATTATAACTTAGATATTAAGAGTGGATCACATGCGACTCAAGTTGGTAAATTAATGATTGAATTTGAAAAGGTCTTAATTAAAGAAAAACCTGAATTTGTATTAGTTTTAGGTGATAATAATAGTAGTTTAGGTTTTGCTTTAGCAACTTCTAAATTAAATATTCCTTTAGTTCATATAGAAGCTGGGATGCGAAGTAAGAATTGGTTAATGCCTGAAGAAAAAAATCGCATAATTATTGATCATATTGCTGATATGAACATTTGTTACTTGCCGGAACATAAAGAGAATTTACTTAGAGAAGGATTAAATCCTCGGAAGATCTGGGTTGTGGGTAATCCGATAATAGAGGTTGTAAAAGCTGTTGAGCCAAAGTTTAGGAAAGAAGGTCCATTCTATTTGGTAACTTGTCATCGAGCAGAAAATGTTGAGAATCCAGAACATCTTGAAATTATACTAAAATTCTTAGAAGAATTATACAAAAAGAAAAAAATCGAAATTAAATTCATTGTTATGCCAAAAACAAAGAACATGATGGAAAAATATAATCTCGATTTTCAAGAAGGCATTAAACCGATTGAACCTTTAGGATTTCCTGAATTCCTAGGTATGGAAAAGGAAGCTGAGCTCGTAATAACGGATAGTGGAACGGTTGTTGAAGAATGTGCTATATTAGGTACCCCTTGTTTAACAATTCGAGAGAGTACTGAAAGAATTGATTTGATCGAGCTCGGTGTAAATACATTGACAGGAATGGATTTGGATCAAATGTTAAATTCTGCAGAACTAGCATTAAAACGTGAAGTAAAACCAGTTACTCATTATGGTGAAAATATAGCAAATAAAATCTGTAATATCTTAATTGGAAATTCTTTAAACTTTAATAAAAATAGAGATAGATAATCTTATTATCTTTACATATCTTATTCTCAGAAATAAGTCTCTCTATTATGAATAATAATCAATTTATCTATTTAAAAAATTTTTATGTGGGTGAAATAATCTTGAGCAGAAAAAAATCATAATTGGAAAGAAATGAATATTTTATTTTTTTCTATCCATATAATTCTTTAAATTTTGTATAGCTTCCTTCATATTTTTTTTATCAAAAATTTTATCCAATTCATTATATTCAGTAGATAATGTTCTGTCAATTCTTTGATCGGGCTTATTTATACGATCTATTGTTAAATTTTTTTCAAACACATCATTAAATATGTTCATTAATTCATATTTATTTACTGAACTATTTGGAATAAAATGATGAACATACGAGATGCTCACTAACTCATCAAAACTATTTGTAGTAATTATCTTTTCACAAATTTGAGCGAATTGTAGGGTAGTGATACCATTCCAAATATGATGTTCATAACCTCCAATGGTACTACCTTCTGGTTGGTTTATAAACCATTCAAATAAAAATGTGCTTTCATTTTTAAATTCGGGACCAATAATTGAACTTCTTATTATCAATGTTGTCTTATCAAAAACTTCTCCGAGACTCTTTGACTTCCCATAAACATCTAAGGGATCATGAATATCGTTTTCAACATACAAACCTTTCTTACCACTATATACACAATCGGTCCCAATTTGAAGTATTTTAACGTTATATTTTTTTGCATATTTAGCTAATTCCCATGGAAAATCTGAATTGATTTTAATAGCACGAATAACGCCAGCAGGATCATCGTCTTTCGAAAATGGTTTAGTAATACCTATACAGTTGATAATATAGTTAATTTTTAAATTGATAAATTCATTTCTTTCTAATTGTAAAATATCATTTGCATCAAAAAGAAAAGCATTTTCCTTTTTAAATTTTGGATTTCTTACAGTACCATATACATTAAAATCAGGATTTTCCTTCAAATATTCAAAAACCATTGAACCTAGCATACCATTAATTCCAAGAACTAAGATATTGGTTATCTATATCACCTTTTTTATTTACCTATTTTCTACTTCCCAAATCTTTTTTCCCCAATAATCTGCTGGAAATCGATAATCATCACCTTCACTCTCTTCTAAAGAACTCGTTGAGAAAATAATAATGCGTGTATCATCTTCTAAAGATTTGAGACCATTAGCATAATTAGGAGGAATAAATAAAATTTTGGGTTGTTTATCCGAAAGAATAAAGCGTTGTACTTCTAGATTTTTTGATGGAGACTCCATATTATCTAATCTTACAGCAGCTACTATAGCAGATCCTTTAGCAATATAAATATACTTTGCTTCCTCCAGATGTCCATGAAAAGCTCGTATTACGGATTTTGAAAAATTTGAAACTTGATAAAATCGTTTCACACCAAGAAATTTAAAATCATTAGCAAAAGTTAAAATTCCTCTATCGTCAATGGCAATTCCTCCATTAATTACTTCAATTTCTTTTTTCCTTAGTAAACTAGAAACTTTAAGGTTTTCTGCTAATTTAAAATTGGAATAGATTTTATCTTGCATTTCTAATGCTGTAGGAGAAGATGAAATTTCATTTATAGCATCAGCAATACTGTATTTAAATTCAAATCCGGTGTTTATAATTTTTGAACTATCCACGAGATAACTTCTTTTATCGATAATCTCTTTTTTAATCTCTACTTTACAATTAGTTATTTCTTTTAAAGTATCACTTAAACTTAATATACTTAAATTTTCTGCTCTAAGATTGTATATACCCTTTAAATTTTCTTTAATTGCATGTATTATAGCACGCGATATATCTCTAATATGTACAAAAGGTCTTTCTTGTTTACCTCCAAAAACAGAAATTTTTTTGTATTTTATAGCTCTAGCTGCAAATGTATTAACCACTATATCATATCTCATTCTAGGACTTAAACCATATGCAGTTCCTACACGAAATATACAATAACTATCCTTACAAATATCCCGTACTAAACGTTCTTGAGTATATTTTGTTTGGCCATAGAAATCGATTGGGAAACCCTCATCAACTTCTTTAACAATTTTGTTTGGTTCGCTACCATAAATACTGCATGTGCTAAGATGGATAATTTTTTTATTTAATTCCTTACACACTTCGACAATATTTCTAACTCCGATACAATTTATCTCAATAGCAAGGTCAGTATCTATTAAACAAGCAGGATCTCCAACAACACCAGCTAAATTTATTATTATTTCAAATTTTTCAAAAATTTTTCTTAAAGAATCTTTATCTCTAATATCGGCATCTATATAAATATTAGAAGGATGAATTTCTTTGTAAAGGTGATTATCTAAGATTTCTACATACCAACCTTCTGCTTTTATAATATCATAAAGTACGCTTCCAATGTACCCAAGTCCACCAATAAGAAGTATATTTTTTGTCATGTTAATTCCTACATTCTTTATTTTTTTTTTTAAGCCATAAAAGATAATTATTAAAATAAATTAAATCTCGTATAAAAATTAACTTTGAATCAACGGATACGAAAAATATTTGCTTGATTAACTTTTATAGTAATTATTGTTTTTAATATTGTAGAGAAATGTAACAATTAAATTAAATCTTAATTTTATCAGATTATTATTAACTCAAAGAACTATAAAACAATCAAAAGAAATACATTATGAATATTCTTGTATTACAGGAGACTGATTGGATAACTCGGGGCCCTCATGTTCAACATCATGTTTTTGAGAGACTCTCAAAAAACCCTTCTATAAATATTACTGTAATTGATTATGATATTAATAAATTAATCCGAAAAAATTCAAAATTTCTTTTAAAACAAAAATTTGTTAACATTCAAAGAGCAGTAAAGAATTCAAAAGTAGAAATCATTCGAACAGCATATTTACAAATTCCTTATTTAAGTAGAATTACTTCTTTAATATCAAATTTTTTTGAAATGTTGAAGATTTTCAGGAAGTCTCGGCCTGATATAATTGTTAGCTTTTCAATGACAAATGGACTGATTGGTTTAATTTTAGGCAAGATCTTTAGAATTCCATTTATATTTTATTATATTGATCTTCTCCATAAACTTGTACCGATTTCATATTTACAAGGAATTGCTAGAATAGTTACACGTTTTTCTTTAAAACTTGCTGATCAAGTTATAATTCAAACAAACTATCATCACAAACTTGTAATTAATGAAGGTACCTCACTAAAAAGGGTAATTAAAATTCCAGAAGGAGTAGATTTAGAAAATACAAAAGTAGATGAAAAAAAATTACAATTCTTAAAAACAAAATTCTCAATATTAGAAAATGATTTTGTAATATTTTTTATGGGTTTTCTATATGACTTTGCAGGGTTGGAAGAAATAATTACTTTTTATGATGATGATGTAAAAGCAGGGAAATATAACCTGAAATTTGTAATTTTAGGAGATGGTGGAATATACGATCAATTGAAGGTTTTAGTGAAAGAAATAGAGGCTAATTGGGTAATACTAGCGGGTAGAGTTCCTTTTTTTGAAATAAGTGAATATATTCAATTAGCAGATTTATGTCTTCTTAGCTTTAAACGTAATGAAATCACAAAAGAGATTATTCCAATTAAAATTCTTGAATATATGGCAATGCAAAAACCCGTTTTGTGCAATTCATTACCCGCTATTATTAATGAATTTGGTAGAAATAGTGGAATAATTTTTGCTAAAAATCAGCATACTTTAATTAAAGAAATTGGTAATCTAATTAATAAAGAAGAAAAATTGAAAAAAATCGGCTTGGATGGATTTAAATTTGTTTCAAAAAATAATCTTTGGACCAATATAATGATAGAAATTAAAAATACTATCATTAATTTAATTAAAAAGAAAAATTATTCAAATTAATCCAAGAGATATTAAATTTCGAAATTTATTTTCTTAATGCAAAATAAAGATATCTCGTTTAAAGTAAGAAATTTCAAATGAATCCTTTTTTTATAAAATACATTTCATAAATCGAGATACCAGATAATAAACTATTCAAAAAATGGCGCGTAATATAGAGTTAAATCTCCATATTGATGAATAGTATTATTGTAAAAGTTTGGTATTAAATATCCGTTTATAAAAGTCGAAATATTCAGATAATGTGTAATATAATTCTGCGATATTAAGGCGTATTTAATTCTATTGATTTTCAAGTGATCAATTTGCCAAATTAGTTCAGTCTGATTGTATTCATCCTTAAATATAGATTCAATAAAATAACCATAACCTTTAGTCATTGATCGTATACCATAGCGTAATTGAAAATCTTTGTAGATTAAAATACTGGTATTATATGGAATATTTTCAGATGCCCATCCAATTACTTCAATTTTATCATCGGTAATGCGATAATTGGGAATTGCAAAACCTAGGCCAGTTATAATAATACCTGAATATGAAAAAACTATTAAAATTGAAGTCAATGAAAATTTAGAAAAAAATTCTAAGTGCTTTACTTTCATGAAAAACTTATGTTTTTTAATTTTTTTAATCCATTTAATTATTCCAAAAGAAGCAAAAATACATAAAGAGGGTATAGAATAAAACCAAAACCTTTCAAACCAATATACCATAAGGAATATTACATCATTAGATAATACTTGTGAAGAAATGATATAATTCATGAAAATTTCTATATAGAAGAGTGAGGAAGCGAGAAAGAATGAAAATAAAATCCAAGATGTTAATATAAAAAATAATCTTTTTTGTTTTTTAAAACAAAAATATGAAAAATATATATAAACAGTCCCAATTATTCCAATCTTCACAAATATTAAATTTATATAGTAAAATATGAAATTTTTTTCATTTAAGTTGTAAAAAGATGGTACTAAACTGAAAATAAATGCAAATAATTCTGTTATTAATAAAATTGAAAAAATAACTATTAGAATTAGAAATAATTTTTTGGAATTGTAATAAGATATCCATTTTTTTTCGTTCCTTTTGCTTATAATTCTTAAAACGAGCTTTTGAGAGGCGATAGTTATCATAATTAATATTGCAAATAAAGTCCATATTAAAATTGGAGAAGGTACCGTTTCCAAAATGTTAAAAAACCCACTTGATCTAAAAAAATAAAAGAAATTTCTTATAGTCATATGGCTAAGAGTAAAATTCATTATAGAATCAAACATGATAAAAAAAATATAAAAAGAAATAATTAAAATTGAAAAAAGTTTCAAATTTAGTGCTTTATTTGTTGAAAGAATAGAGTAAATCAATATAAAACCTATTCCTATAAATAATGGTAACATATAAAGCATAAAACTCAAAATCAAGAAATATGATCCTAAAGCAATATACATTGCATTTTGAACAATAATTTTCTTTTGAATTTCTATTTCTGGATTTCTTATTTTATGACGTTTAGTTATAATAATAAATAATGACAAAGAAATGAATAAAAGAACATAAGAATAGCTTTTAAATATAAATTCGAATTCTAACCGATAAATTAATTCTGATATTACGAACTTTTCAAAAGGATTAAAAACAAATGAAATCGGACCACAAAAAATGAATATTAAAATTGTGGACAAAACTATGTATTTCTCTTTATTATCGAATAATATCGCTTTAACAAAAAGATAAATTGAAGTAACTGTCAAATAACAAAAGGGGGCTAATAGAGCATTTATATTTATATAAGGTAAGCCACTTAAATTGCCAAATCCAAATATTACATATCCCCAAAATACAGGATAATTAGAATCATAAATCCTATCTTCCAATGGATTTAAGTTTAAATCTCCAATATAAATAGCAGGACTAATTCCAACCCAATCATCTTCAACTATCAGATATTGTCTTCCTAAAAAAATACCAATAGAAAAAAAAACAATGCCTATAGCTACTATTAAAATTATAAACGTGTATTTAGAAATTGCTATGTTATTAATTTTAAAATTAATATTTTGAACTCTAATCTTCTTAACAATTAAATCACATACAAATAAACTCAGAATTATGATAAAGAGAATCAAAGTTATTGATTCTAGAACTAATCCAATTTGATCAAGAATTAATACTGTAATTCCGATAATACTAAATGAAAGTATTGGATACAATGTTATTTTAATCAGAAATGGCTCAACTTTAAACCATTTGTGTAAATTACTTTTGGAAAAGAAAATATTATATAGACTTGAACCGGGAAGATAACTTAATCCGATGATAAATACAATAGCTCTAATAAAATTGAAAGGTTTAACTTGCTTCCATAAAATCACAGTGGTAGGATTAGAAATCGGCGGGATTAATACGCAGATACACATTAAAGATATTAAAATAAATTTTAGCAAATCTTCAGAAATAAATCTAAATTGAAATGTTGTATAATTTTCTTTTTCATGCTTTATGTTGATAAAAAAAAATAAAATAGAAATTATTATGACAATACCTATAAGTAAAAAAATAGATACAGAATATCCTGAAGGAACAAGATTTAAAATAATAAGACTAGTTAAATATATTAAAATAAAACCTGTAACAAAAAGGATTTCAATAAGGTTTTTTTTTAAATTTTGTGGTAACAAGTTAGAAAGGTCTTTTCAATTTATTTGAATTGAATAGTTTAGTAAGTTTTTTTATTAAAAATTTATTACAAAAAGTCAAACACACTTTTATTAACCAAAAAAAATTGAATATAATAATGGACATAACTTTTGTAACACCTCATTTAACGCTTTATGGGGGCGGTGGAATATTTATTATGAATTATGCCAATAACTTATGTGAGCGAGGTCATAAATTAACAGTTGTTACTCAAAAAATCAATCAAAATGATTATAAATTTAATCCAAATGTCTCAATTATAGAGATTGGGGGACCTTTACCTACAAATCCTTTCCATTGGGTCTTACTGAGATTTACAAAAAAAAAGTTTTTTAAGGTTTTAAATAAAATTAAAGCTGATTTTATTATCTCAATAAATTTTCCATCTAACTATTTTTGTTCAAATATATATAGCCATAAAGGTAAAAAACATATTTTCTATTGTCATGAACCATATCGTTATATTCATGATAAGAATTTCTATTCTAAACTCCCAATATTTCAAAGAATATTTTGTTGGTTTCTTAGAGTGTTTTTCAAAAAATACGATCTCAAGAGTGCTTCAGAAGCAGACGCTATCATCTGTAATAGTAATTACACTAAGCATAGGGTGAAAGAAATTTATCATCGTGAAGGTTATCTTCATTATTCCATAACTAATATCCCTGAACCAGATAAACTTCATGACATTGATATTTTCAAAGAATTAAAAATAGAACACGAAAGACCAATAGTTTTTGTATTAGGGTTAACCCATCATTTGAAGGGAGCAAAAGATACTATATATATCTTTAATAAAATAATTAAAGAATTACCAGAAGCTGTATTGCTTATCGGTGGTCGATTGCTAAAGAAAAATAAAATTATCTGTAAAAAGTTAATAAATAAATTAAAAATCCCAAACAAAAATGTAGTTTTTTATGGATTTATAGATAATGAAAAATTAAACTATTTTTATGCAAATTCTACTTTAACTCTTTATCCTTCTATTGATGAACCATACGGGCTAATTCCATTAGAATCGATGAGAATGGGGACTCCTGTCATAGCATATAAGGGAGGAGGACCTTCTGAAACAATTAAAGATGGACAAACAGGATTTTTAATTGATAATTTTGATCTCAATGATTTTGCCGATAAAGCTATAAAACTCATAAAAGACAAGAATCTTTGTGATTCTTTTTCGGAAAACGCTAAGAACTATATGGAGAACTTTCTTACTTTCAAAAAAGCAGTCGATAATTTAGAATCAATATTAAAGACTTTATTATCAGAATTATGATCTATTGAATTGAAAAAAACTATTTTATGATTTAATTAAAAATTCTTTTGCTGCTTCTATTGAACTAGCATCTAGAGGAAAAAAATGCTGATAATTCATTTCTTTTAATAAGTTAAAAATTTTCTTTCTAATATCCTCACCATGGATCTCTATGATTATTATTGGATGAGATTTCATAAGCAGATTTCGAGATCCTTCAAGAACAGATACTTCTGTTCCTTCAACATCAATCTTAAGAATGGTTGGAGAAACTTTAAATTTGTCGAAAAAAGCATCTAGTGAGATTGTAGGAATTAAGTAATCACCCTCTTCGTTTAACCTTCCTGTAGCACAGCTATCTCCTTCTTTAAACCAAGAATCTTTATTTTGGTTCGCTATTGCGAATGGTATAATAGTTACATTTTTAATTTTATTCAATTTTAACATTTTATTTAAAAAAATAATATTTCGGGATACAGGTTCAAATGCATAAACTTGTTTAGAATATTTCGAAAAAAGTAGACTATAAATACCAATATTAGCACCAACATCAAAACAAATAGTATTTTTTGGTATTATTTCTTCGATTTTATTTAGTCGTTCAGGTTCACTTAAATTTAAAATGATTGATAACCCTTTACCTGCACCTGCAGCTGCTCCAGTAATTAATTTAAACCCTTTTAATGGACCTTTTAATATTGGTACTGGTAATCCATTTGGGATAAATCTTGTGAAAAATATTAGAATCTTATATGTTAATTTTTTAAAAATCATTTCTTGTATAAATGAATTGAATTAAGAACTTAAAAAAACTTATTTGCTTTGATTTAATTTAAAACTAAAATATTAAAAAATAATTCTTTTTCATGAAAATTACAATTGTCACACCTACTTTTCCTTATCCAAGACGAGGAGAGTATTATGGACTTGAACGTTATATTGAGAATCTTGCCATAAGTCTAAAAGATTTAGGAAATGAAATAAAAATTATTACAACTTTTTGGAATGGTGGAAATAGGTACGACAATTTTAATGGAATCGAAATTTTAAGACTTCTAGAAACAAAAGCAATATTTAAGGAATTTGGAGTTATTGGATTTCTACATTATATTACTTTTGGATTGAATCTTTTTAGAAAAAAGAACTTCAAATTTTATAGGGATTCCGATATAATCATTTTAAATATTCCAATAGCATTTTCTGGTTTTTTTAAAATTAAGAATATCCCTTGCTTTTCTATTTTTCATCACTATGTACCTGTGGAGTCTATACAGGAATATATTACAATTCCTTTTTATAGGTTTTTAGAAAAATGGCAATATAATAAACTAAAATATGTTGTTACAATTTCTAATACCTCAAAAAAGGATCTAATAAAGTATTTTGGATTAAAAGCAAAAAATATTGAAATTATTCCACATGGAATTGATGGGAAAAAATTTAATCCATCGAATAGTACAAAAGAAATAAGAAAAAAATATGGAAATAAGATTTTACTATTTACAGGACTAATGGTTCCAAGAAAAAGAGTTCCAATTTTATTAAAGGCATTACCTGATGTAATAAAAAAAGTTCCGGATTGTCATTTGGTTTTAACTGGTGATGGTCCTTTTTTAAAAGAATATAAGAACCTAGCAATATCATTAGGAATTCAAGATTACACTACATTCTTAGGATTTGTTGATGATGATGAGCTATTAAAATTTTATGCTTCTTCTGATATTTATGTCTTTCCTTCAGAATTAGAGGGTTTTGGACAAGTTATTTTAGAAGCCATGGGGAGTGGGATTCCTGTAATTTGTGCAAATAAGCCTCCTATGTCAGAAATTATTGAAAATGGAGGTCTAACTTTTAAAACAAACAATTCAAAGGATCTCTCAGAAAAAATCGTTAGTCTTTTAAATAATCACGAAAGATTAGCTGTATACAAAAAAAATGCATTCGAAGTTGCTAAAAAATTTCAATGGTCAAGTGTGGCAAAACTTTATCATAATTTTTGTGAAAAACTCATTCTATTAAATAAATAAATTATAAAAATCAATATTATTAAGATACGCTAGAAATAGATAAGATTTAAGATTTTTATTAAAATACTTTTAATACGTTATTTCCTACTATTATACAACATGGATAGTTTTAAGCCAACTGCTTTTTCCCGCCCGTTTCACTCGAAAAAGTGTAAAAATTTTGGTTTTATTACCTTTTGGTCGAAGAAAGTTAACGAGCTTGTTAAAAAAATTAACGATACCACATCTCACGCTCACGCCACTCATCACGATTTGCTCGTCAAGTTCGTTAACAATGAATATTTGGGCGGCACGGGCGAATTAAACAAAAAAAAACGTGTAAAGGGTTCGAAGCACGACGATTTAACGACATCTTCCGATGTTATAGAATTCAAATTCCGCTCAGATAGATTAGAATCTCTGCCCGTCGTATTTAAAAACCGCGAGACCATATTCAAGCGCAACGATTACATCTATTTTTCATACTTTCTTGAAAGGGGTTATAAAGATAAAACAAAAATTATAAAAGACCAAAACTGTTTGTATTACTTAATTGTAGTTATATTTTCAAGAGAAAATGAACCTTTAAATTTAAAAGACCTATTGAATGAAGTACGCAAGGAGGAGATAAAATTTACAAAAGAAGTAGCGCAAAAAAGCGGTATTGACTTAGACGAGGAAGAATTCTATGCAGTTGGCAATATGATCAAAATTGGGGAATTGGAGAGAGAATTAGAAGAGAAAGACAAGAAATTAGAAGAGAAGGACAAGAAATTAGAAGAGAAAGACAAGAAATTAGAAGAGAAAGACAAGAAATTAGAAGATAAAAACAAGAAATTAGAAGATAAAGACAAAGAAATCGAACGGTTAAAAGCACAATTAAAAACCAAATAAGAGATTTTGAATTATATTACTTTAATTTTTAAGCTTGAGAATTTTTTTAAAGAATAGAATTAAAAGAAAAGCTCAAATTTTTCAAAAAGAAATAATTACTTAATCTTAAGTTGAGCTAGCGTATCTTAATAATATTGATAAAAATTTATAATTAGAAAAATCTTTATGTATAATTTTAAAGCGATTTTCCTATTCTCAAAAAAAGCCTTTATTCCTCTTTTTTTATAATACCTACAATTAAGCCATTAGCATATTTATAAGGATAATTATAATATG
>JAZGEW010000139.1:0-36033 GCA_036478875.1 Promethearchaeia archaeon
TATCAATATCTTTAAAATCATGATATTCTTGTACTATTCTTTCAAGAATCTGTTGTTCAGAACACCCCTTTTTTATTAAATTCCGGGTCAATCCTTCTAAATCACTCAAATTACTCAAATCCTTCTAAATTTCTAAAAACTATGAATAAAAGTATATAATACATTTAAATTATTTTGAAAATTCTTATTTATAGTTTAGAGTTCCTTAATTAATAAAGATAAATATGACTTCTTTAAGGATAACGACCCCATGTAGGATTCATCTTTCTTTAATCGATGAGAATGGATATACTGGTAGAGTCGATGGCGGTATTGGCCTTATGTTAGACCGACCTAATGTAGTTTTTGAAGCTTCTAATAGCGCTGAAGAATTTAAAATTGAAGCTCATAAGTATTATCGAGAATCAATTGAAGTCATCAATGAAATAGCTTCAAAAGTATTTAAAAGATATAATATTAGTAATAAGAATTTTCATTTTAACCTTAAAAGATACTTTCCTTCACACGTAGGATTGGGATCAAAAACTCAGTTATCTTTAGCTATTGCTACAGCTATAACGAAATTGAAGGATTTTGGTCATTTAACTCATAAGGATTTAACTAAATTAGTAGAAAGAGGAGGAACTTCTGGAATTGGCTGGAGAGGTTTTAAAACAGGTGGGTTTATTTTGGACGGTGGTCATGATTTTGGGTGGGGAAAAGAGAAAGAATCTTTTTTACCATCTTCGGCTTCAACTTCAGCTAATCCCGCATTAACTATTTTTAGACATGAAATACCCGAAAATTGGAGATTTGTACTTGTTATCCCTAATGTAAAAAAAGGTGCTTATGGTGATGAAGAAATCAGTGTATTTCAAAATTATGCCCCAATTCCTAGAGATGAAGTAAATGAAGTATCGCATCAAGTGATAATGAAGATTTTACCCGGTATAATCAAAAATGATTTAGAGTGTTTTGGAGAAGGTTTAAAAAGAATTCAGAGTATTGGCTTCAAAAAAATTGAAATTGAGCTACAACATAAGATTGTTAAAGGTCTTATAAGATTTTTTGAGGATTATGGATTAAAAGCTTATGGTATGTCATCTTTTGGACCCAGTATAGTAGGAATTGTCGAATCTGATAAAGAAGCAGAAATACTTCTAAGAGAAGTTCAAAAGAATCAAAAAAATCGTGGAGTCCATATTTATATTTGTAAACCTAATAATACTGGAGCAAAAATTGAATATTTAGATTGATAACAAATGCCTAAAACTAATGAAAAAATCTATTTTTCACCTGATTTAAGTGAGAGGGAAAGAGCTTGTTTTGAGACTGGTATTAAATTAGGTGCTCTTTATCACATACTGTGTGGTATTCCAATAACTTCAGATGAGAAAATTATTAATTCTATTGAAAACGGTATTGAATCAGCAATATCTTGCCAACCATATGTTCAATCTGTAAAAATAACTTTAGATAAAGAAAAAATTAAAGGAAATAAATCTACAGAATTCGATTACGATGAGATATCAGGGAAAATTATTAGCGCTAAATTAACTATAAAATATGATACCATTGAAATATTGGCAAAAATTGATTGGATTGAAGATCTACAATATCCACTTATGTATATTGAAAAAATTCATGACATCAGAAAAAAGTAATAAAATCCTTTGATTTTTCCTTAAACCCGTTAAGAAAATATTTTTGTTATATATATACTAATCTACAAATGAGAATACAATTTAATGAAGACAAAAAATATAAGTATTAATATTAAAAAAAATGAGAAAATCCCCTTTAAAGAGACATATATAACATTTTATAAAAGTAAAAACAAAATCAAAATTGAGCAAAAATATGTAGATAAAATAAAAAATCAATCAATAACCTTAAATTTTAAAGAATGTGAAAGGCTAATAAATTTGCTCACTTTATTTGTATTTAATGGTAAATTTGAGCCCTATAAAGGAAAAATGCTTAGGTTTGAAGAAGATTAATCTGTAAAACTACTTATATATTTATTCACAAGGGAAATTGTTTTAAGTGCATTTTTATTTTTACAAAATCTTTCAAGATTTTCCTTATGTCCTGCTATTTTTTCATGAATTTTAGAGAAAAGAACTTGTTTATGGTTTTCTTTTGCTACCTTTAAACGAGTTGCTAAAATAATTGTCTCCAAAGCTAAATTTTCTGCCCTATTAAATAATTTATGAGTTTCTTGAAGTTTTTCAGTAAAAATAACATCTAATTTAAACACTGGAATAATAAATTCACCTAAATCATCTGTTTTAGTTTTTTGAAATTCTTGTGAAACCTCACCTATTAAAATCCCCCATGCTTTTTTTATATAAGGAACATCCATAGCACGAGATTCTAAATATTTAAAATCGTAATGTTCTAAAGGAAAATCCGTCAAACCTATAGGAGAATTTGGTTCTTTTAAAGCAGCTAGAGCATATAAATATACATCATCAACGAAATTGATCGCAATTGTACTATACTCTTTCAAGTTTTTATAAGTAATTGTACTATAGAAAGGAGATAATTGAATTTGTTCTCCTTCTATCATTCTAATGCCCATACAAGAAGCATTAGGCTTAATTTCCTTACCATCTTTGGTTATAGAATAAGTTGTGGCTATAATTTCATATAAATTATCTTTTTTTAGTCCGAAATCTTGATAATTAAACATTGTGATTCAACAGAGGGACTTTTTAGATTACTTTTATCTTAACTTTAATTGATTCTTTAATTGAGGAATAAAAATTAAAGAGAAAATTTATCTACTTTAGGGCGTGTTTCAATTTCAGGGTAAATTTTACCAATAATTGGGGGAGAGCTATTATATATTTCTTCAATGTCTATTAATCCATATTCAATATCTTCAAGTTTTTGAACACCAGTAAATGTTCCTTTTACTATTTGGCTAGCCATATCGAAATTAGCACCAATTACAGCAACTCTTGAATTAACAGGAATCTTTAAAAAATCTTCTTTTAATGCTGTTAATGGGAAATAGAGCCTGTTATGATCAACAGCATTTAATTGAAGATGTGGAATAATTATAGGATATCCATCGGAAGGATCGATATAAGCAATTGCTCTAATACCTATTTTATTTGTAAATAGTTTATATCCTATTACATTTAACCTTTTTTCCTCTAGATTGGTTTTAGCTACTTTTTCAATAGCTTTGAATATTTTTCTTGGGATATTACCAGGTGGTAAAACTCTAATGGGAGTTACAGCAATAACATTATTATAAAAGATTTTATAAACATTAATATACGTTAAATATCGGAAAAATTCTAATTGATTGAAATATTCAAGGTCTTCTCCTTCGGTTTTTGTATGAGTAAAATCAGCTTTTACTTGGATGAACTTAAATGGAGCTTCTGGAGTCATATAAAAAATTCCTTGTTTTGGATTTTTTTGCACATTTTCTTTACTCGTACCTGCAAAAAATTGCCCCCATACTATTTGATTTCTGCTTTTCGCCCGATTTGACGTAATAATTGTAAGATGGGGCCAACCCCTTGAATCTATTGTAGAAACCAATTTTACCATTATTTCTGGTTGAGTAAATTCAATAAGTTCATCAGAAAATTCAGAATCCCAACCAGATTTATTATTATCTTCAGCCATATTTTATCAAGTTTTTTATCTTATATAAATTCTTAATGGATATTATCAACAAGATGGTGTTGTTGATTTTTTACTTCTTTTGGTATTTGTATCTTCATCCTCTGATCTCTTTGTCAATCCTGACCAACAGGGGTTTTTAACACCTATATTTTCTGCAATTCTAAGAAAATGTTCCATATCTTCTTTTTTCATTAATGGTTCGTCCTTTAAGGACCATTCCATATCTAATCTTTCATATTTTGAGATACAAAGATTATTAAAAGAAAGAAGATCCCATCGTTCAGGAAAATTGTCTAATTTATTGACAATAAACTCACCAATTCCTTTAAGATTTTCATCAGTAGCAGTATAATGTGGAATAATTGGAGTTCTAATCCACATTTTTTTACCATTTCTTTTCAAATTATTAGAAATCCTAATGGCGTTTTCTAAGATAACTTCATTGGGGACTCCTGTAAATTCTTTATGCTTATCAGAATTTATCTGTTTTATATCTAAAAGTACTAAATCTACATGGGGCAGAATACGTTCATAAACCATTTTGGATGCATATCCACATGTGTCTATAGCAGTAGATATTCCATTTTCTTTACATTTTTTCAAAAAATTAATTACAAATTCAGATTGTTGGGTAGGTTCACCACCAGAAACTGTTATTCCTCCATTAGACTTAGTATAATAAACCTTATCTTTTTCTATCTCATAGAAGAGATCCTCTAAATTCCACCATTTACCTAAAATATTCAGTGCAGTAGAAGGGCATTCCTCTGCACACTCTCCGCATCCATTACATATTTCTCTATCAATAAATAGTCCAATTTTGTTAAAAGATAATGCATTTTGTTGACATGTTTCTATGCATGTCTTACATCCAATACATTTATGTTTAAACCATTCAATTTGAGGAATTTTAAGTATAGATTCAGGATTATGGCACCATATACACTTTAATGGACAATTTTTAAAAAACACAGTTGTTCTGATACCTGGACCATCTTCAGTTGAAAATTTCTGAATTTGGAAAATTAAAGCTTCAGATAATACCATTTTCTTAAATTTTTTCTTTTTTTTTTAAAATTTGGAAAATAAATAAAAATTTCTAAATTCTATGAGATTCTCTAGCAATTATTTCATCCTGTAATTCTCTCCCTATGGTGGTGAAGTATGCATTATAGCCTGTTACTCTAACTAAAAGATTCTTATAATTTTCAGGATGTTTTTGAGCATCTTTTAACATCTCAGAATCGAGCATATTGACTTGTAAAGCAGTGCCTCCGTTTTCTATATAACCTCTTAAATAAGCTTTAAATTTCTCTTTATGCTCTGGATCTTCAATTATAGAGGGATTAAAGGTAATTGTATGGCTTGCTCCATTGGGTAAATAATTAATATATTCTCCAGTTTCAGTTTTTCCTCCTAATACTTTACCAACAGAATTAGTAACTGCTGTAGGTCCTTTTTTATCAGCTCCATCAGTAGGACAGATTGCATTTGATAGAAATGATCCCTTATTTCGCCCATTTGGTGTTGCTATTGTATAACTAGCATCTGCTCCAGCCCAGTAGTTCCATGATAACATTCCAGGACGATATTGATAATTAGTTGGCGTTTTATATTTCCAACATTCTTCAGACCATATTTCCATTACTTTTTTAGAAAATTCATCAGCATCATCCTCATCGTTCCCATATTTAGGAGTTTTATTCATTAAGTAGGTTTGCATTACTTCGTTTCCCTTGAAGTCATTTTTAATAGCTTCTTTAATTAGTGCTATTGTATATTTCTTATCCTCATATACAAGCTTCTTAATTGATAGTAATGAATCTACTGTTGTAGCAAATCCCACTCCTTCAACAGTAACAAATTTTAATTCAGGACCCCCATTGATAATATCTAAACCTTGCTCTATGCATCCTCGAACAATAGATGATAAGTATGGAGTGCGAATAAAATCCCCTCGAAGTTCTTCGCACATATTATTTATATCCACAGTATACTTAATAATAAATTTAACTTGTTCTTTCCACGCGTTATAAAATTCTTCCCATGTTTGAAAATTTTCAACATCTCCCGTTTCTGGTCCGATATGTTCTCCAAGTTTAGTAGCAATATCATTCCCAGGCATATTTTTGCCATTCCATAGTGTTAACTCTATAGATTTAGTTAAATTAGGATTACAATTTACAGTTCCACTTCTATCATTACCTTGCATAGTATTTTCGAGACAACCTACTACACCATAATTCCAAGCTTCTTCTTCAGAAATACCTTCTTTAACCATTCCAGCAATACTTCTCTCGTCAAAATTCAGAATGAAAGGAGCGCCTTGAGATCTTGCAATCATATCTACTAATATATCCAAAAGTTTATCCGGAGAATTTCTATAAATTCTTACGTTAGGTTTAGGCTCAAGACTTGGATACCATGAATCTATAACTTCAAGCATAGTGTATGTAAGTTCATTTGTTAAATCCTCTCCATTTGGACCACATCCAGAAAGTGTTATAATCTGACCATATGTTGATATTATTCCCTGATTACCAACTCTAATCATTGCATCATACACAGTATTACAATGAAACCAGAAACTACCTAAAATATCTTTTGCAAATTCTTTAGTGAATAGTTCTTGCTCAATAACATCCTTTTTATACAAATCCCAAAGATACTGATCAATTCTTCCAAAAGAGAGGCCTGCTCCAGGATACGATTCTTCAGCCATTACCAGCATGTGAATCAGCCAAACTGCTTGAATTCCTTGCCAAAAAGTCTCAGCAGGTTCCCATGGTACTCTTTCTAAATTTTTTGCCATTTGTTCAAGTTCTTCAACCCTTTCAGGCTTACTTGCCCCGTTTTTTAATCTTCGACATTCTTCAGCATACTTTTTTGCTAATTTCTTTGGAATTTTTGCTGAGATCATCATTGCCTTAAGTTCTTCTCCTTTAGGGCCATTTTTTTCCTCTTCGCGAAGGTTATCATACGTTTTACAAGCTTTTTCATAGAAATACTTAAACCCTTTTTTTACCACGGTTTCATAATCAGGGATAATATGACCAGGCACCGCTCCTAAATTTCCGAAACCAGATTTATGGTATTTAAAAACAGCTTCTCTATTTCTTATATTTTTCTTCCAATATTCTTTCGCTTCTTCCTTATTAAAACATCTGCTTAAATGGGTATTAAATCTACCCCCTGCAATTAAATCGTTTTCAGAAATAATTTCCTGAGGAATATGATCAAGCATAACTTTTTCTAAAAATGAAGCTCTACGTTCTGGTAGAGAAAATTCCCAAAAATTATCTGGTAATTCAACTGGTATAGCCATTGATCTATAGGATGATGCAAATACACCTTGATCATTTTTTCCCAGAATCTGAATATAATAATATAGTTCAGGATTAATATACCAATCCCCCTCATGGAAAACGATATCCCATTCAGTTCCAGTAGTAAATGGTGAAATTTGGTTATTCCATTCTCGATCTAATCCCTTATAGAAATAGTTTCTAAGCCATTTAGAACGGGGAGAAAGATCATGCGGTTCTGCTATAGGAAATTTTGGTTTTCTTTCTTGATAAACATGATTTTCATTGATTTTGCTCATTTTTATCAACCTTATCAATCTTATTGATTAAATATAATTATAAATCTCTTAATAATTTAAGAGATCTTCTTCTAATTTTATTTAAATCAACTCCGTTTTTAAAACTTCAATTTATTTTTAATAAAAATTTCTGATAAAATGAATATTTACTTTTATAAAATAAAATAGATATATCATCTCTTATTAAAATCCCGAATCTCTTTTTGGAAATCTGCTTCGAGTAATCGAATATTCATGGAATAATTTATCCAATATTTCTAGCCTTATGTCTTTTTCTTTTTCCCATAAATTATATAATTCTGTCTTATCATTCTTTCTATTGAAGAGATCACCATATCCTGGTAATTCAGCATATTTGGTTAATTTATAATCTTTAGTTATTAAATGAACTATTCTTGTATATAAGGGTCCACGTGGTCCTACTTCCTCATCTTCAGTGATAAGAATGGAATCTCGTAATTCCAATTTAGGATCTATCAACACAGGTGACATATCATAACCTTGCATTCCTGGTGGTCTATATCTTTCTTTGATATTAAGTAACTCAAGAATCGTTTTGGGTAAATCTACTGAACTAATTAATGCATCAGAAACAGCAGGTTTAGTAACTCCTGGAACTTTCCAAATTAAAGGAACTTGTAAAGTACCGTTAAAGGGGGAGATTGCTTTTAATATTAAACCATGGTCTCCCATATAATCACCATGATCAGATGTGAAAATAACCATTGTATTATCTGATAATCCGAGCTTTTCCAATGAAGCTAAAATTTGACCTACTGCGTGATCTATTAAAGAAACAGAACCATAACTAAGAGCAATAAACTTTCTTATATTTTCTTCTGTTTCTTCACGTAACATTGCACCTCTAACAGGAGGATGTTCTAAATATTTCTTTAAATAAGGGTGTTTATATAAATTCTTTATATTATGAACATTATCAGGTAATATCATGTCCTCTGGTTTATACATATCTCTGTACTTTCCCGGTGGTGAAACTGGTTGATGGGGATCTGGAAATGAACAATGCAAAAAGAAAGGTTTTTTTCCATAATTTCCATTAACATATCTTTCTAAAAATGCGATGGTGTTATTTTGGATATAGGTAGTATTATAAAGCTCAAATGGAACCCAATTTTCATAAAAAACTTCAAGAGCTGGTACTTTAGTATTATATTCCTGTACTATTTTTTTTGCGAGTTTTGGATCTCTCTCTTCAATCCATTCAAGATAATGTCCTAAACACGCATTACCATGTCCAATAACTAAATCAACCTCTTCAAATCCATAATAAGGTATTGGAAAATTCTCATGAGTTATATAATCTCCTTTAGGATTTTTAACCTTCCAATCCTGAAAATCCTCTGCAGATTTCGTTTTAGGATCGTATCGACATGTCCAAGTATTATAATGAGTTTTTCCTATACTAATAGTATGATATCCTTTCTTAACTAATGATTGAGTTATTGTTGGTATCTCTTTTGACAAATTAATTCCATTACTTCTAACGCCATGTACATTAGGATAATATCCAGTTAATAAAGTAGCTCTATTTGGCATGCACATTGGGCAAACTGTGAAAGCATTAGAAAATCTTACACTTTCTTTAGCAAGTCTATCAATATTTGGTGTATTAATAATAGGATTACCATAACAATGCAACATATCAGCACGTTGTTGATCTGTTATAATAAAAAGGACATTCATTTTTTCACTCATAATATGTACCTAAAAATGTCTAAATGTAGGATTATGTTTATTTTATAATAAATAAGAAAAATAAGAATGAAAAATAAGGTTTTCAATTATAGCTCTATTTTATTTTAGTCTTGTTTCTGAGAGATGAAGATGATCTGTTTCAACTTCAATAAAAGCTTCAAATATTTCCCTCACTCGTGCATTTTCAGCGTCGGCAGCAGCTTGCCCATAGAATTTTATAGCTCTATCTTCTCTTGAGTGAGATTCTTCAAGATTTGGCTTATAATCTGCAGCACATTTATCATATTTAGGGAATTCGACTTTATCTACTTTGAGTATTTTTTTCCAGACTGAAGCGTGTTCACCTTCAACCTTAGCAAGAATTTTAAATATTTTTTGACCATCTAATTCTGGTGTCTTTTTACTTGCGCATTTATAAAAGATATTATTTGAGATTTCAACTTCTAGAGCTTTTTGAGCATTTGCTTTATCTTTTTCATTTAATTCGACATCCCAAGCACCAGTATCATCATATTCTGTTGATTCTTCGAAATATTTTTTAAATGCTCCACAAAAAGGACACCGACTTGGTGCTTCTTCTCCAATATATGCTTCTCCACATATCTTACATACAAATACTTTAACAAAAATCTTTTTTCACCACTTCAATATTTTTTTTTATTTTATTTAATATCTTACAACTTAATATAAGACGTCATGTGTATATTAGACTATAAAAAATTATCACAATTTTTATACTTTCAACTTAAATTCTAAAAAAAGATTACTTTTAAATACAATTATTAAAAAAAAATAGAATATAAAAAGAATTATAGAATCTTTTAAAATGTATTGATAGATTTAGCTGATTATCGTTGTATAGAGTTCTTGGAATAGACCCCGGATCGAAGAGTTGGGATTTCTTCGGTTTGGAAGATAATAAAATAATTTTAGACACTTCTTTACCCACTAAAGAACTAATTAACGATCCTCAAAAAGCAATTAATATTATTAAATCTGTAGAAAAGATAGATTTGATGGTAGCTCCAAGTGGGTTTGGGCTTCCGTTAAAAGATGTGCATGAGTTAACAGAGCAAGACATATTTTTTACTTTATTAAAATTTGATCAAAAAGACAAAAATAAATTAGTCGGTCTTGGAGATGTTTTAAGACTGATTAAAGCCCAAAATATCCCTGGAATTATTGTTCCTGGTGTTAAACATTTACCCACTGTACCTAAATATCGAAAAATTAATAAAATTGATATGGGTACTGCAGATAAAATTTGTACTGTTGTTACTGGTATCAGAGATCAAATGGAAAGATATAAAGTCAATCAAAAAGACACAAATTTCATTATGGTTGAAATAGGTTATGGATTTACAGCAGTGTTGGCAATTGAAAATGGTCAAATTATTGATGGAATAGGAGGATCAAATATTATGGGATTTAGAGCATGTGGATCTCTTGATGGAGAGTTAGCTTATCTTATTAAGACTATTCATAAAAAAAATATATATAAAGGGGGAGTCGCATATATTTCTGGTTATTCTGATTTGAGCTTAAAAGAGATAACACTTCTAGCAGAGAAGGATGAACAGACTAAAATTGCTCTAAAAGCTTATCTATCAAGTGTAAAAAAAGCAGTTTTTGGAATAGCTTCGTCATTTTCCTCTAAAGATAAAATAAAAGAAGTATTATTAGCGGGAAGAGGATCAAATCTAGCATATATTCGAGAAAAAATGATTCGTGGTTTAAACGATATTGCTCCCGTTAGAATAATGAAAAGCTTTAGCCAAATAGCAAAACGTGCTGCACAAGGAGCGGCTTTTATTGCAAATGGAATATTAGGGGGAAGATTCGAGCCAATAATCAACAATTTAAAAATAAAAGAAGCTAGCGGTTCAATCTTGGATGATATTTTTATACCATTTGAAAAAGAAAAACTGATAAGTGATTTAGATTAGAATCCTTATAATAACTGGCCAACAGAGTTATAAAATAATAGAAAATATAGCCAAATCCTCGAAAGAGCATAAGATAAATATTATAAAAGCACCAATAACGATATCAGCTTTTCTTACTGAATCTATAACATCTAAAATATTAGAGCAAATAGAAATATCTAACTATGATAATGTTTTAATACCCGGATTTGTACAGTGGGATTCCAAGAACTTAGAAGATAAATATTCAATTAAGATTAGGAAAGGACCGGAATTCGCTTCTGAATTACCTATTATTTTAAAAAGTTTAGAAAATATAGAATTATCTAATACTTTACCTGCAAATATATTATTAGAGATTTCAAGAGAAAGTGAGTTTTCAGAAATAGTAAAAAAACAATTACAAATAGCAAAAAATGAGCAAAGCTCTCATACTTATTACCTCAATGAAAAGATATCTAAAGTCATGATTGGAAAGAATTTACCACCGCCAATAATAGCCGAGATTGTCAATTGTACAGAGAAAAGCAATGAAAATATTTTAAAAAAAGCGAGACATTATATTGATTCTGGAGCAGATATAATAGATATTGGCTGTATCTCTAATAAACCACATCCTGAAAGAATTAGAGAAATAATAAAATTAATACGATCTAATTTCAATGTATTGATAAGTATTGATTCTATGGATTCCAATGAGATTTTTACTGCGGTTGATGAAGGAATTGATCTTATTCTAAGTTTAGATTTAGGTAATTATAAGGAATTCTTAAATCTTCCTAAAGGCATACCTATTGTCATACTTCCTACTAATGTTAAGGAAGCATATTTTCCTAAAGATCCTGAAACTCGTGTTAAAAATTTATTTACTCTGACATATGAACTACAAAATAATGGATTTAAAAAATTAATTGCTGATCCTTTATTAGAAACTCCTATATCTCCTGGCATTTGTAATTCTTTAGAAACATATTTCTTATATAAAAAAAAAGTTTCAGAAGAGAAGTATCATATCTTGGAACTCCCTTTATTTTTTGGAATTTCAAACGTAGTTGAGCTTATGGATATTGATTCCGTTGGGATTAACGGCTTATTAGCAAGTATAGCAATTGAGTTGGATATGGGGATTCTTTTTACTGTTGAACATAGTATAAAATTGATGGGTGGCGTGAGAGAACTTAAAGAATGTGTAAAACTAAATTATATATCAAAACATAAAAATACACCTCCAATAAATCAAGGAGTTTCACTTTTTAAAGCAAAAGGAAAAATAAATCAGGAATTACCCCTTATTAATGAAACAAATGCAGTATTAGTAGAAGATTTCTCATACGATTATACTCCAGATAATAAAGGTTACTTTAGAATTTATGTTAATCATTATTCTAAAAAAATTTACATTCTTTTTTATTCTAATGATGAAAGATTGCTTCAAGTCTTCATTGGAGACAATGCTGAAGCTTTAAGTAAAAAGATAATTCAAAACAATTTAACTAAAGATGTATATCACATAAATTATCTTGGAAGAGAATTAAAAAAAGCAGAAATTTGTTTAATTTTTGGTAAACCATACATACAAGATGAATAAATTAATCTAAGATATTAGGGATTTGTTTATGAAATTTGTAGAAATTTATATAATTATTAAACTTATTTAATATGTTTCCATCAAACAAATTATCTTAAAAGGGTAGATATTATGATCCCAAAAAATATGGAATCCTTTCTTCATGAACATCTCCCAGAAGCTACTCTCAAAACTCGACTTAAAAAAGATAAAGGGAAATGTTATTTAGAATTTAGTAATTTAGATGTCCATCTTTTATCACATTTAGGGATTATATGTGATAAAGTTGGTCCTCATATGGTTGCATGTATATGGGATGAGAAATCACCACTGGAAATTGGTGGATATGTAGTAGTCGATTCTCTGGCTGGAGGCCGTCCTTCTATGGGAGGTATTAGAATGTTACCCGATATAAGTCCATCCGATATTCATAATTTAGCACGAGGTATGACATTAAAAAATGCAGCTGCTAATCTTCCATATGGTGGGGGAAAAGCTGGAATTGTTGCTGAAAGGAATATCTCTTCTGAACAACACACTGAAATTGTACGTGGTTTCGCTGGATTAATTCGACGGTATAAAGATATTTACCTTCCAGGACCTGATGTCGGCACGAATGATGCTGATATGAAGACTATTGCTATTGAAAATGGGTTAGATAATGCTCTCTCAAAGCCAGCAGATATGGGAGGGAATCGTATTGATGAACTTGGAGCTGCCGCGGGAGGCGTTATAATTGCTTTACAAACTCTGTTAGAAATTATGCCGAGATTAAGAGTGCTTACTCAATTCGCTAATTTGGAAATTCCTAATATAAAAGATCTTAAAATACTGATTCAAGGTTTTGGAGCAGTAGGAGCTCATGCTGCCCGTATATTGAAGGAACGATTATCTGAAGCAAAAATTATAGGTATTAGTGATTTGGAGGGATATTTATATAATGAATCTGGATTACCTATTGGAGAATTATTTAAATTATGGGAAGAAAATAAATTAGTTACTATTCTATATTTTAAAAATCAAATAATCTCAGAAGGATATAAACATCCAACTAAATTTTCTACAAATGCAGATTATTTACTCCTAGAAAATGCATTTTGTATGGTTCCTGCAGCTCCTATTTTTAATTATTTGTGTGTTAGAAGTTCTGAAAATCCTTCGATGACAGTTGATCGAATGGGAAAATGGGCAGTTATTATTGAAGGTGCTAATACTTACTCTCCCGATCCAAATAGAAAAGCTGCCCGAATTCGGATGGAACAAATTGTATATCGAGAAAAAGGAGTTATGATTGCAAATGATTATTTAGTAAATTCAGGAGGGGTAATATTTGCAGCACAAGAGCATATTATAAGAACCCCAGATTACTTACAAATTCCAGAAGAGATGTTAGGTAAACGTGAAGCAGTAGAAAAATGGTTAAAAGACCATTCAAATGAATTTGTTGAATTATCAAAGCAACGCTTAATATCAGGTGAAGAATATAGAGAAAATATAATTCATAATAACATGATTGAACTAGTTGAATTGCTAACGGCGAATCCTGATATGTTACCATGTACTGCTGCTGAACAGATAAGCCTCCAACGACTTACAGCAAAAGAAAGAGAACGTACAGCAAAAGATATTATGATACAAATACCAACTATCGACACCAAAAGCACAATTCAAGAAGCAGCATCATTAATTATTAAAGAAGAAAGTGGTATTATTGCTGTTCTTTCGACTGGCAAACTTGTAGGCGTTGTAACTGATTGGGATATTACTAAAGCTATATCGGAGGGAGGGATAGATGCTACTCTTGATAAAATAATGACTAAAAACGTTATTACTGCTCATCCAAATTTTACAATTTTAGATATAATACGTGAATTAGAACAATATAAAATCTCAGCAATGCCTGTTGTAGAAGAAGGTGTTGTATTAGGAAAAGTTGACTCGGATCTCATTGCCCAACGTTATGTATTAGATTTACTACAGTCTCGAGAACCCCATTAATAATTAAAATCTTAAATATGATTTATTAAGAAGATTAAGATTTTAATAATATTTTATAATATCATATAGAGTATCTCTTTGTGCTGGTCTTTTCCCTGCGTTATTTATTATTTCCACTATTTCTTCTGGAGATAAATACTCACCAAATTCAGCTCCAGCACTTTTTGAAATATTTTCTTCCATCAATGTTCCAGAGAAGTCATTGACCCCATAATTTAAAGAAACTTGGGCAAAACTTGGTCCCAATTTTACCCAACTACATTGGATATTATCAATGTAATTATTTAAGAATAATCTTGCTACACAAAATAGTTTCAAATCATCCATTCCATAGCTATGTTTTAAAGGAAACTTTTCAAGCTTAGATAAAATTGGATTTTCTTTTACGAAAAGTAATGGTACAAATTCAGTAAAACCATGAGTTTCACTTTGTATTTCTCTTAGAATTTCCAAATGCTTAACTCTATCACCTAAACTCTCAATATGACCATACATTATAGTAGAGGTCGTTGGAATCTTTAACTTGTGAGCTGTAGTTATGATTTCCTTCCATTGAGCCGTATTAACCTTATTTGGACAAATGACTTTTCTTATTTCATCAACTAATATCTCTGCAGCCGTTCCTGGAATTGAATCTAATCCAGCTTTTTTTAACTCTCTAAGAGTGTCTTCTATCGAATTTTCAAATAATTTAGAAATATAAAATATTTCCTGTGGAGAAAACGCATGTGTATGTATCCTTGGATCGACATTTTTAACAGTTTTAAGAACATTTAAATAAAATTGAAACTTTAAATCAGGATTTATGCCACCTTGAATACAAACCTCCGTACATCCAGCATTCTTAGCTTCGATTACTTTTTTTCTAATTTGATCAATAGTAAGAAAGAAAGCATCAGGATCTGTTTTTGGTAAACTGAAGGAACAAAATTTACACCTTTGGTAGCAAATATTTGTAAAATTTATATTTCTATTTATAACAAAAGTTACAACATTTTGCTTTTTTTCAAAACAGACCTGATCAGCTACATATTGTAAAGCAAAAAATTCTTTTCCCTTTACCTTTAATAACTCTAAGGCTTCTTCTGAGCTTAAATCCTCTGAATTTAAAGCTTTTTGTAAAATTGCTTTTATATTTGATTCAATATGTTCTAAAAACTGAGAATTAGTCATCTAAATTTATATTATCAATTATTTTTTTAATATTTTCTGAACAAAATTCTTCTTTATGTATAAAAGTATTATATATGGGGAGTCTTTCTTTGAGACTATATCCTTTATCTTCACAAATTTTATTCAAATCATCAATTTGAGGCCATTTATTTTCAGGATTTATATAGTCAAATGTAAACGGAGAAATGCCTCCAAAATCATCAATTCCCATATCGATAAAATGCTTTTCAAAACCAGTTATAAGATTCGGTGGAACTTGAATAGCAATTTCATTTTCCAAAATAATTCGAGCTATTCCAGTTATTCTGAGAATATCTTCAATAGCAATAGAATTTTTAGGTTTATATGGAATTCCTTCTTTTTTTACAAAATTCTGAATTATAACTTCTTGAATATGTCCATATTTTTTATGTATATTTTTGATTAAATGTAAATCTTTTATAATATCTTCAATATTTTCTCCAATACCTACTAACAAGCCCGTAGTAAAGGGAATTTTTAATTTTCCAGCATTCCTAATATGTTGTACTCGTTTTTTTGGCATTTTTCCAAGAGAATGTTCATGTACCTCTCCTTTTTTAAAAAGTTTCATGCTAGTACTTTCGAGCATCAATCCCATACTCGCATTATATCTTTTTAATTCCTTCATTTCATCATAAGTTAAAAATCCTAAATTTATATGAGGTAAAATATTCAAATTGAGTAAATATGTACAAATATGTTTTACAAACTCTAAAAAATTTGAATAATTTCTTTTTTCTAAATCTTTTTTGACCTCTAAAAAGCTTCCAGGACGTTCTCCAGACATAATTAGAGCTTCTTTACAATTAAATTGAAGACCTTTTTGAATAAATGTTTCTATTTGCTCATTACTTATCAATATTAAATTATCTAAATCATTTTGCTTAGGGATTTTATAGTTATAAAAACAATATCCACACTGATTAACACAATAATTTGAAAGAGAAAGTGTAAAATTTTTGGAATAGGTAATTACATTGCGTTCTTCCTCAGATAATTGAGCTTTTATATCTTTTACCTTTTCTCTTAATTTCTTAATATTTAAGGTTTTTAACTGTTTGACTTTGTTTTCCTTCATCACTTCTTCCTTTTATAACTTAATGTAACGTAATAAGTTCTAATTTTCACATCTAAAAGTTCAAATCTAGGAGCACTCCCTATCTTTTCAAATCCAATTCCTTCTACTAGGCTAGTTGCTTCCTTTCCACCTACAATCCAAGGTGCTATAGTTAACCTTATTTCATCAATTAAATTCTTTTCTATAAAACTCCAGTTCAAAGTACCTCCACCTTCTAGTAGTATAGAATTTATTCCAAATTCTTTTAAGATCGATAAAAGCTTTATTATATCAACACGTTTACCAACTCCCACTTGTATGATCTTAACACCTTTTTCTTCATACATTTTTAATTTATTCAATGGAACGTTTTCAGTCGTACAAATAATTGTAGGATAAGTTTCTTGTCGAAATGTAATGACATTGGATTCTAATGGAATCATTAAATTGCTGTCTAAAACAATTCTATAGTATCCTCTATGATCATAATATTTAATATGCAATTTTGGATTGTCTTTTAAAATTGTTACTTTTCCTACCATTATCGCATCGACTTGAGTTCGGAGTTTATGAACCTCTCTCCAATCAGCTTTATCTGATAATTCTGAATCTCCCTTAATAGTGGCAATTTTACCATCGATAGTCATTGCAGCGCTTAAAATGATATAAGGCTTGTTAATTTCTTTCAAATACTAATTCTCCTTTAATGTAGGTCTTTATTATATTTTCTGATTTTGTTCTTTGAGTAATTATATCATATAAATTATTTGAATCTAAATTAGAAGAAAAAAGATTTGGAGAGCTAAGATCAATTAAAAAAAGATCAGCAAATTTTCCCTTTGAAATTGAACCAAACTCCTTTCCAAGATTAAAATTTTTTGCAGCATTGATAGTTACCATTTTCAATAAATGTTTAGAAGTAAGCTGAAATTCTTTATTATATCTGCATAGTACTCTCGAAATTCGATAAAAGTATCGTATCTCTTCAAATAGATCAGTATTATTTACCATTAAATTATCTGTTCCTAATGATACTGGAATTTTAAACTTTAAAATTTCGTTAATAGGGGGAAAACCAGTTCCAAAGTATCCATTACAACGAGGACATAAAACAAGAGATGTATTATTTTCAATCATTTTCTCTAAATCTTTATTAATAAATTTTGTTCCATGGATGAAGACATCAACAATATTATCATTAAATATGTTTTTTATTAAATTATCACTACGAATACTTTCAGCACAATGACAGGCAATGATTTTTTTAAATTTCTGTTTAGCAGATAAAACAAATTTTTTATTTGATGAAGAAATTTGTTTATAACTAGATAATCCAACTCCATCTGCTAAATCAAAAATAGAATCTATTTCACTCTCATCCATAAATCGTCCTAAGACTAAATAATTAATTGAACTATCTGTAAGTGCTTTTTTTAGAAGATTTACACCTTTGACACCTCCCTCTCTAAAATCAACAAAAAAAGTAATCCCATTTGAAAGCATTTCTAAAACGGCATTTTGAATTCCTTTAATTTTAATGTCTTCAGGTGTTTGTCTTAATAATTTATGTTTAAGTCCGAATGGTGGGGCAACTATCTCTTTTAATTCTTTATTAAAACCTAATTCTTTCGCAAAATTATCCCCAATATGAATATGTGAGTTTATAAAACCTGGGATCATTAAAAATGTCTGACGATTTGGTGAAATTTCTAAATTTTTACTTATAGCATCATAAAAGAGATCTAAAATTCTTCCATTTTGATCAATTTCTAATTTAACATTCTGCTTTAAATCTAAGTTCTCTCCAATTAAAGCATATTTGCTGAATAAGTATTTATTTGCCATTAATTCATAAACAATGTAAATTATTTTAAATATTTCTAATCCTTTTAAAGATTAGAATAGAAAAAAATAATTTTTTGCTTCAGGTGATTCAAAATTCATAAATTTAAAATGGATTTACAAGAATCTGGCTCAGCAATAGATATTGCGATTGATAAAGTTGGAATTGTTGAGTTAGAGAAGAAAGTTGAAATCGTTCAAGAAAATAAAAAATACTCTTTTTACGCTAAGATCTCTGCATTAATTGATCTTCCTGCTCAACAACGAGGAATACATATGTCGCGGACTTCTGAAACTATAGAAGAGGTTATAAATGAAGTTATTTACAAACCGACCCCTACAATCGAATTAGTAGGTGATAGAATTGTTAAAAAACTGTTAGAACGACATCCATATACCTCAAAAGCCGAAGTTAAATTAGAGGGAAAAATTATTGTCCAAGTTAGAGAAAATAATTCTAGAAATATCCAAAAATCTTATGATATCAGTTCTTTTGTAAGAGCTAAAAGAGACGAAGCGGGAACGGTCGATTTTAATTATTTTGTGGGTGCAAGTGCAGTTGGGATAACTGTATGTCCATGTGCTAAAGAAATGTCTCAAGAATATGCTGAAGAAATTATTAAAACAAGAAAAGATATTAAAGTCACCGAAGAAGATCTTAAGAAATTAATAAATATTCTTCCCTTTTCCTCACATAATCAAAGATCTATTGGAACGATCATTGTCCAAATAAAAGATTTAACTGGTCATAAAGTTGATGTATTGGATATTATCGATGTAATAGAAGAATCCATGAGCGGAAAAATACAATCAGTTTTAAAAAGACCCGAAGAAGCTGAATTAGTAAGAAGTGCTCATTTAAAACCATTATTTTCAGAAGATGTTGTTAGAGAAATGGCAAAAAATTTCATATTAAGAGATTTTCCTAATATTGAAGATAATTTTGTAATCAAATTTGAAATTGAAAGTTTTGAATCTATTCATCCCCATAATGTTTATGCTGAATTGAAAACTACTATAGGGGCATTAAAACAAAAATTAAGATTGAAAAAATAACTCTTTTAAATCTAATTTCTAATTTTATCGTTTATTCCTTACAAAATGCTTCATAATTATTATATAATTTTTTACACTGATTATTTTAGGATTTCTTTTAAAGCTTGATGGTATAGGTGCATTACACCGAGAACAAAGATTAGAAGCTGTAAGCCAATCTTTAAATTCATCAGCATGAGCGGGATATCTGCATTTTGGACATAGAACTATTCCTCTACCATTATCTTTGGGAAATTCGGGTAATTTGAAACAAAAAATGCACTTGAAATCTTCTCTTGATAAACTTGCTGCTTTTGGTTTATATAAATTAAAATTTCTTGTTTTTTTACTTACAGTTCGAGTAGTTGTTTTAGATCTTGAACTTGTAGTTCTTTTTTGTGTTGTTGGTGTTGATCTTGCTGAATGAGATACTGATCTTGAGGTACGAGAAACAGTTCTAGTTGAAGGTGTTGAAGAAGATCTTGTTGTCGTACGAACACTTTGTCTACGAGGAGTTGTGCTTCTTCTAGGCGAAGTTAAAGTGTTTAATCTACTTGTTCTTTGTGTTATGTAATCTCTACTCAAGTGAGGTAATCGAGTTTGACCTCCAACCAACCCTGGTACAATTAATATTGAAATTGTACTAATGAGGAATATTAAAAGATTGAGATCAATTAAAAAATGGAGAGGTATTATTAAAGACTCATAGAAATCGATAACTGAATAAAAACTTATCCAATAGATAATTATAAATAAGACAATTGAGATACCTAAAAAATAACCAAAAACACGTGCTTTTACTGACTTTCTTCCAAAATAAATTACATTGTATTTTTTAAAACAACGATATAAAGAAATTGAACCATATAATACATATGGAAATCCAAATAATATACTCCACCAACTTAAATATAAATTTGAACCTTCTAGAAGATTTTCTCCTAATAAACCCGTAAAGTTACCCCAAATAGAATAAAAAATTCCAACAAAAACAGGACCGATAGTGAAAAAAGCAGTATTATGAGGAGAATTAAATTCTCGATATTGTTTAATATTTTTCAAAACTTTAAAAGAATATATTAACCAGATTCCGATTAATAACCAACTTACAAATACATTGAACGAATCTGAAATAATACCATGTATTATGCCTATTAATAAAAATATCCCCAGAACAATTGCCACAGATTTAATTTTAGCCACAGTTTAAAAATCACCAAAATTCATCTGTTTCAATTTTCATCATATTCGAGATAAATTGCTTTGCCTTCAATTATCGGATTCATAAAATCTAGTATTTCTGGTAGCATGCGAATGTCTAATGACCCTTTAATACCATATACTAAAGGATACCAAGTTTTTGTTGTTAGATCTGCACGATAAATTTCAAAGCCCGCTGAAGTTCCATCAATAAGATGTGGATCGATAACAAGGGCAACAGCTTTGTTCCAAAGCTTTTGGTATCTTACTTGAGTGCCCATATCTTCATTAGACATAAAACATCCGTAAGAAGGATGGCTATGTGCCCAACCACAGATAAATAACTTTTGCTTTTTAATATCTCGGAAAGCTCTGGCATAGTTTCTATAATCTTTTATTTCCGCATAAACAGCTGTTCCATGGCCCATAGGATAGTAATCTTCAATATTTAAGATACCATTTTTATTATCTACATTGCCTGCTAGTAATCCTATTACTTCCACCCATTTTTGTTTAGGAATTTTAGAATTAGCATATTTAAGGGCATGACTTGCCACTTTTAGAATAGTTTTAACCGAAATATATACTTCTCTTTCTATTTTATCCTCAGTCATAATTTTTTCCTCTGCTTTTATTGTCTGTGATTTGGTGGTTGTAGTTGAATGTTTAATCGTTTTTTTTTCAGGAGTTTTTTTAGAAATCATCGAACTAATTTCATTAACTAATTCTTTCTCTTCCAATTTTAATTCTTCAAAGATTTCCTCTAACAATTCCTTCTTAATTATGTCCTTAATCTTCAATTTTATTGTTTCTTTGATAGTGTTTATATGTGAATTTTCTTCTCCCATTTTAAATTTCACCATTTCTTATTAGCATACTTTTTAACAAGGTTTTTTACTTTTTTCTCAAAAAGTTTCTGATTTTTCATCATTTCTATCGCTGCTTTCTTGTTAAAAACATCAGTTGGATTTACATACTTACCCCGTGTGTTTAACATAGCAATTATAGCCTGAACGACAGTAACAGCTGTTTTTGATGGGCTCCACCCACCTTTTTTTCCAATTAAAGATGGATCTACTAGTGCCAAACAAATATTCCTCTGTCCTTTATATTCACTCGGTTTTGCCCAAAAATTTGGATGCCAAATCGGAGTATGTAATCTAACAAAAGGTGGTTGTCTAGGATACTGAGCAGGGAATTTCAATTCTAATTTAAAAAGACCACCTGCATAAGCAGTACCTTTAGGGCCTTTAATAGCCATTGCTAAATGATCAATACTCTTTCTTTTGGGATTAAATGGTTTTAACTGAACAAGCGTTCCTTGTTTATATAATTTTTTTAATCCTGCAAAATCTTGCGAGATTCGACTACTTCTTATACTCATATTCTCAAACCTTTATCTTTTCTTTTTCCATATATTAGACATTTAAATTTGTAGTTATATTTTTATTTATTTCATTAAATTTTTATTTTAATTTTAAAGTAACAAAAATTTCTCCATCTGTAAACCCTGCAGCTGTCATAAATTCATAATTTCTTAAGCCGTTTTCAATTGGATTCTGTTCTAATTCTACCATCTTGACATCATTAAAATCAAGTAATGTTATAACTGGTTCGAGGTCAGGGTCTAACTTGAAACCATGTTTTTCTAAGGTTTTAATTATATTTATACATGGAGAACTTCTTTTCAATTTCACTACGAATCTTCGAACATTCTTTCCACATTGAGAACATTCTGGATTTCTTTTTTTTTCAATATGATAAAACATCATTGTTATAGCATTGAAAATAACATAGGATTTAATAGGTTCACCTAAACCCTTGTGACCTTTTTTCCAATGAAGGATTTTTATGACTTCATGCGACTGTAATGCAGAAATGGCAGCATTTATGGTAATAATTCCTGGATCATGCCTATCAATAATTTTTACTATATCATCTTCAGTATATTCAGGGAGAAAGTTGTGTTTATTTACTAATTCATTAGCAATTTTTTGAATAAATTTCATATCATTAATAATCTTTGGATTAGGATCCCTATCAAATTCTTCTTTAAAGGCCATGTCTCCTTTGAAAAGGCAATGGATTCTTTTTCTTGGTACTCCTACCACAGTACATGCTGCCATATCATCACTTTCCCCTACTGGGAGTGGATTACATTCATAACATGCATTTTTGTATGGAAAAACCGTATAAATATGACCATGATAACCTGATACACCTCCATCTACTAATGGTTTTCTAAATCTCATACATTGAGCATTTAAATTCAACCGAGAGTTCATGGAGTCAAGACCACCGATAACGACATCAGCTGCTTGATATAATGTTGGATCCAATCTTTCTAAGGATGTATGATATCCTTTGATAATTATATTAGGATTAATTTCAGTCAATTTTTTTGCTGCTACAACAGCTTTAGGGGCTCCTAACTTAGCACCTGCAAATAAAATTTGACGATTTAAATTTGAATGCTCTATAATATCTAAATCTACTAAATCTATATGGCCTACACCTAACATTGCCAGGTTCTTAGCAATTTCGCATCCTAATCCCCCTACCCCTACCATTAAAACTCGAGAATTTTTTACTAAATTCTGCGACCATCCTTCAAGTCTAAATTGTCGATCATATAAATTTCTCTCTTCCGATGTTAGGTCTTTGCTAAAAAAATCTGAACTCTTTTTCAATATTATCACCAATAGTAATTATAAAAAAATAAAAAAATTTAAGGGCATAATGCCCTAATATTATAGTTTATGAAGAAAATTATATAAGTTTACCCAGCAGTACTCGCAGGGATCAAAAGAATATCGTCGCCATCGTTTATATTATAGTCTCTTAAAGGACTATTTTCATCTAATGTAACTCCACCAGAAGATAAATGAAAGTCATTAGGATCAAGTCCATATAAATTGCCTAAGGTTTGCTTAATATCTCTTACATGATTGCTGTCATTTACTGTTAATTTTTCCTTTTTTTCACCAGGACCAATCGTTGACATGAAATATAAAGTAAGTTTTTTTCCTGCTGAAGGGGTCTTAGTAGCGGGAGTTTTAGATTTTAAAGGTTCCTCCCCACCTAAATCCTCATCAAATTCATCAAAACTCATTCATTACACATCTTTTTTTGTTATTTTTTATTTTGTTTTATTTTTTTTTTTAACTTAATAAAATCGCATTAAAAAGATATAATAAAACCCTTTGGAATGATTTTGAAGTTTTTAATAATTATGTTAAAAATGAGAAGGAGCAAATTAGGATTCATAAGAAATTATATTATAAATTGTATGAATGTCTATTAATATATATAAATCATAAAAAGTTGTTTTAGAGAGAATACAAATTTACTAAACCATAAATTTCAACGCAATAAGAGTATAGACCTATGAGTTCTCTGGATAATGCAGAATCTGTTGTTCTTGAATTAGTAAAAGAGTTTTTAACGAAAAAGACCTTCTTTTCATTAAGAGAAATTATATCATTTATAAATAATAGGGTAAGATACAATCCTAATATAAATGAGAATCGAATAGAGTTAATCTTAAAGGATTTAATTAAACGCCATGTTATTATCCCGGGTACAAGATTAATGAAAAATAATATTATAGAACATCCAAAAAGAAATGAGATTTTTAATTATATTAAAAAGAATCCGTCAAATATTAATGAAATAATGAAAGTAATGCATATCGGAAGTAATCAGGCTTTATGGCATTTATCGTGTTTAGAAAAATTCCAATTTGTTAGATCCAAACAATTAAACAATCATAGAATTTTCTTCAAATTTGATTCAAATCCTAAATTTGACAAGTTGTATTATTATTTAAAGAAAGAGATCCTTCAAAAAATAATTAATTTTATGAAGCAAGAAAGCAAAGCATTAAAAATTACAGAAATAGCAACTGGTCTAAAAAAAAATCATAATACGATTAAAAAATATTTAGATATCTTAACCGATTTAAAATTAGTAAAAATTGAAAAAGATAATAAAAGAAAATTATACATATTTGACACAAAGAAATATACGAAGGTTAGAAAATTAATTCAAGGTGTATGATTATAAAAACTTCAAATTTATTCCAATCCCATTTAAATTTTAAATTATATATTTTAAATTCAGAAAATAATCTAATTAAAAAATCATGAGGAAAAAAAATAGAATTTTAAGTGTTATCGCTCTTTACTCTGTTTGTATCGTGATTTATGCCTTTTTTTTCCTATTTCGCTTAGAAAACAATACTTTATTTCTCATTCTAACAATAGGTAGTGTTGCAGTACTCTCTACTAGTACTGTATACACAGTTATGCATTCTAAAGGTAATTGGGATGATAAAATAAAGAAAAAAAAATTTATACCTGAAACAAAATCAATTAAAATGAAATCAGCTAAAATTATTGAAGATTATATTGATGCCATGCCTTCAATTGAAGATTATGTTGAATCAGATGAATCTTATAAAGATATGCCAATAATTGAAAAATATATTTTTTCAGTTTTTAGTCAAGATGAAATAAATAAAATTAATCTACTAGACTTATCAAAAATGGATAAGATTTTATTTATCCGGGAAATGCTTTACTTTGATCAAAATGAGAGAAATAAATTAATAGAAAATATGGTGAAAAATAGAGATAAAACTGATGAAGAAATTACTTATTCACCAGTTCTGAGCCCTATTAAAATTGAGGATCAAATTCGAGTTTATATTAGATCTCTAATTGAACCTGGTGAAAAAACAAAAATAATTATAATTGATACTAGTGAAGTAGTAGGTATAATTAAAGAGGAGATTGGCCGAATCTTTGATTATGAACTAGAAACTTTTCTACTTTCTTCTGGAGGGATATTATTAGATGAAAACTCACTTATAAAAGATTATTATATCAACGATGATGATGAAATTGCTCTAATTCCCTCAAGAAAAGAAAGAAGTTAAAAAAAGATATAGTAATTTTATTATATTCTACTTTGTTCAAAAATAAATTAACCAGCTGTACTTGCTGGAATTAAAAGTATGTCGTCACCATCACTTATATCATAATCTTTTAAAACTGAGCCCTCATCCATTGTAACCCCACCTGATGATAAATGAAAATCAGCAGGATCTAATCCAAATAAATTTGCTACCGTTTCTTTAACATCTCCTACATTATTGCCTGTGTTAACATTTAATTTTTGTTTTTTCTCACCTGGCCCTATAGTTGACATAAAGTATACAGAAATTTTTTTCCCTTCAGCAATAACTCTAGTTGCTGGAGTTTTGGATTCAACTACTTCTTCTGGAGTCTTTGTTGAAGGTTCATCTAATTCTTCATCTAAATCTTCGTCTAATTCTTCATCAAATTCCTCATCATCACCCATACAATTAACACCTACATTCCTATAAAATTAATAATTTTAGAGATTATTTATCTAGTTTTTTTGAAATTTCTTTAAGAAAATAATAGAAGTTTTAATTAATATATAAATCGATTCTACACATAGAAAAATTTAAATAATACAAATTCAGATAGCAAACACTTTAGAGCTAAAAATTATATAATTTTATTAAAAGATAAAGTAAATTGTAGAAATAACATGACTGATGAACCTATTCCCAAATATCAAATTCGAGAAAAAACACCTGATGAGGAAATTGAAAATATTTCTGATAAAAAGTTACTAAAAAAAATAAAAAAAGAAAGAATCAAATTAGATAAAGAAAAGAGTGAATGGGAAAGAGTTCTTAAACAGATTCAAGATTATCAAGACAATATCAAAGACCTTGAAAAAAAAAGAAAAGATAGAGAACTTGAAGTTAAAAGTCTTCTTGAAAAACGGGATAAATTACTAAATGAATTAAAAACAGTGAAAAATCAAATTGAACAACATGAAAATCAGCTTGCTACTAAAGAACGACAATTCAGAGATAAAATCAGAAGAAAAAATGATGAATTAGATCAAAAAAATGCTGAATTAGAAAGATTTCGAGAGAAATTAGATAAACTCAGAGAAGATATTGGAAACGAGAAGAAATTTCTAGATAAAGAAAAAACACGAGCAGAAGATCGCATCAAGGAAATTAAAACAAAACTTCCGGGAATGGAAAGAAGAGAAGAAGCCTTGAACAGAACTACTAATGATTTAGAAAATAAATTAATGGATTTAAGAAATGAAATTAAACCCCTAACTAAAGAAAGAGATAATTTAAATAGGGAGATTAATAATGTAAAGAGGGAAATTACTGATGAAAAAAATAGAATTTCTGATGAAAAGAAAAAACTTAAAGAAGATAGAGAAAAAACACGTTATAGGAAGCAGGATTTAGATCTGAAAGCACGTGATATTGATAAGAAAAAAGCAGATCTTAAAAAAGCTAAAGATAAGGTTGATAGAGATGTAAAAGAATTAGAAAAGAGAAGACGACAACATGAAGCACGATTAAAAGAATTACAGAGGAAGATTCCTTCTGCAGAAAGTAAATATAACTCCTTAAATCGTAAAATTCCAAATTTAGAGGAGAAATTTAATAGATTAAATAATGAATATAGAAAATTAGAAAAAGAAAAGAATAGATTAGGTAATGAAAAGAATCTCATAAAACGTGAAAGAGATAAATTAGAAAAAGATAAACAAAGATTTATTAATGAAAAAAGGAATTTTGAAAAAGAATTAAGAAAGATTAAAACTATACCAAAGCATAAAATTAAATCAAAAACTCCTTCAAAATATTAATTGTTTTTACTGTGAAATTCATGAAGATTATTGAAGGCATTGAAGGAGATTATATAGAAACAAAAAAAGACAAGTTATTTTTTGATGTAAAAGGTTTGCTTCACCCAAATGACCGAAAAATCGGTTTTTTAAGATTTTATCCTCATCCGGATGGAGAACGGGAAAAAACTAATACTAATTTTAAAAAAGTATACAATTTAAGCGAACGATATGCTCTCTTGAGAGAGAAGTACCCCGTGTATATTTTCTTTTCTAAAGAACTTGATTTAGAGGTTCAAGCAGTTAAAAATCAAGACATTAAAAAAATTTATACTCCACGGAACTTCATCAAAGAACTATTATATAAAAATAAACTATCGAATAGTGAAAAAAATTCTAAGGATTTATGTGAATTATTTATTACAACGGGGGATATTTCCAATAATTCAATAGGAATTACGGGATCAACAATGGTGGGATTAAATACTGAAGATTCTGATATTGATATAGTGATTTATGGTACAGAAGCATCTTTGGAATTTCAAGAGAAATTAGTAAAAATATTTAAAAAATCTAATAATTGCCGGAAGTATAATCTAAATGAATATAAATCTCATTATGATTGGAGAGTTGCTGGTTCTAATATTCCATTTGAAGATTTTCTGAAAAGTGAACAAAGAAAACAGCATCAAGGCAAATTCATGGACCAGGATTTTTTTATAAGATATATTAAAAGCCCTAGAGACTGGAAAGGAAATTTTTATGATTATCAATATAAAAACTTAGGAAATATTAAACTCAAAGCAGAGATCATAGACTCAAAAGATTCTATTTTTACGCCCTGTTCATATAAGATAAACGCTAAAAAAATCCTCCAAAGCAATTTCATCTCAAATAATGTTAAGATAAAAGATATTAATGAAATAAATTCATTCCGAGGCCGTTTTTGTGAGCACGCTAGAGATGGTGAAACTGTATTAGTTGAAGGGAAGTTAGAAAAAGTCAAATATAAAAATAAGTCGGAATATTTTAGAATTTTATTAACTGATCCTGCTCAAGATAAAATGATCATTATTGAATCATAAATAATAGAATCTTAATTATATTGAAATTAAAATATATTAAAATTAATTTTTCATTAAGTAAATGGATATTTTCAACGCAGATTTACATATTCATTCACCACATTCAATAGGAGTATCAAAATCTTTAAGTTTAGATACGATGTTTGATACTTGTAAAAAAAAAGGTTTAAATATTTTAGGTACAGGGGATGTATTACAACCAGATTGGCTTAAACTCTTAGAAAATAACTTAGAAAAAGATAAAAATGGAGCCTATCGTTACAAGGATATTTATTTTATTCTCCAAACTGAAATTGAAGACAAAGAGAGTGTACATGAAGTTGTTTTTTTTGAAGATTTTGATATGGTAAGAACCATTCAAAAGAAATTAGAACCTTACTCAAGTAATATTCTGGGTGAATGGGGTGGACGTCCAAGAGTTAATTTATCCCCCGAAGAATTGGCTGATATTATTTCGGATGAGGGAGCTTTGATTGGCCCCGCCCATGCTTTTACACCTTTTAAGGCCATCTTTCGGCAAAATAAATTTAAAACACTTAAAGAATGTTATGCTAGTGCAACAAAGAAAATCAAATTCGTTGAATTAGGACTCTCTGCTAATACTGATCTTGCAGATAGGTTGGAATGCTTGAAAGATGTCACGTTTCTAAGCAATAGTGATGCACATTCACAAAACCCGCGTTCTCTAGGCCGAGAATTTAATAAATTCTATATTAATAATCCCTCTTTTAATGAAGTCTTACAAGCGATAGAGAGAAAAAATGGAAGGAAAGTAACATTAAATGTTGGTTTAAATCCTAAACTCGGGAAGTATTATGTTATGTTTTGTAATAAATGTAGGAGGAGGATTTTATTTAAGAAAGTGAAAAAACAAGTAAATGTAATCTTTAATCAATATTCAATAACAGATAACTTTATTATATACTACGCTAATGATCCTATATCTTCAAGATTAGATTATTTAGAACAAGTTTCCAAAAACAAGATGATCTGTCTAGCATGTAAAGAACAGTTAAATAAAAATTTTAAAATTAAATTAGGTGTAAGTGAACGAATTGAAAGAATTTCTACATATGATAAATCAAAACATCCAGATCATAGACCTCCATATACGAATACTGTTCCATTAGTAGATATTATCCGTTCCATCAAAAATATTAAAAGCTCAACTAGTAAAACAGTTTTAACTCAATACAATAAAATAATTCAAGACCTTGGAACTGAGTTTGAAATTTTAATCGATATCCCGATTAGCAAAATTGAAAATTTTGATCCAAATATTGCTTTAGTTATACAAGCTCTTAGAAATAATGAAATTGAATATACTCCAGGAGGCGGTGGCACATATGGTCAAATTAATTTTCAAATATAAGAAAAAGCCAAATTCTTAACAGTTAAATTTCTAATCAAAAATAAGTTCGGAGAGAACAAACAACCCAAATTTTAAAGAGTTTAGATCGAGAACTCCAAATCTAACTTTAAGAGTTCCCCACATTTATTACAGGTGAGCCAGTCGAACACTTTAAAACTAACTATCATCATTTCGATTTCTTTCCTTAGAAATTGATTTCTAAACCTTTTCTTGTAATCACCATTCGGACAAGAAATTACGGCCCTAACCTTTATTAAATCGTCACTTTTTGAGCCGCCCATAGACTTTTTGCTACTTGTTTTCGTATTATCAATTTCCATTTTTTGTTTTACCCCTAAACCAAGATAAACATGATAATATTGACTTATAAATTTACTTCTTATGGTCCTAAATTTGGATTGAAATCGGCGGACAATACTTTTGGGGTTCCTGAAGGTGCCTACAATGACTTAGCTGATAAATGGGAATCTTTTATGAAAGAGAAGAGACTTAATCCACTTTTTAGATTTGAGAAAGACGATGATTGGAAACAATATTGTGATTTAATTAATTATCTAAATGATTTATCGAATCTTGGAAATCCAGTGATGTTTGAAGGTTAGGCATTAATATTACTTTATTTTTTATTTTTATTTTTAAGAAAGTTTAAAATTTTAAATACAACTTAAATTTTAAAGGTAAAATTTGAAGGAGTAACACCTAGATAACACATCCCTTAATTTTTTGAATGTTATTCTCGTATTATAAGATACTAATTTTCTTGATGATATATTATGAGTGTTGATGATATTTTAGGTTTAGCTAAAAAGCGATCATCGGTAAGAGAAAGATTCAATCAAATAGCTCAACATAACCAAAATCCTAATTCAAATCCAAATTGTGATGATGATAAATTTTTAGCAGATCTTTTAAAAGTTTTAAAAATTAAGACGTACGTGGTTGGTGTTGGGGGCGCAGGAAATAACACCGTTTCACGACTAGAAGATATGGGGATAAATCATGCTGAATCTGTTACAATAAATACAGATGCCCATGACTTGTATTATTCAAATTCAAAACATAAAATCTTAATTGGAAAAGAGCGATGTAATGGATTAGGTTCAGGAAATGACCCCCATGTTGGTGCTGAAGCTGCAGAAGAAGACCGTGAGAGGTTACATCAAACCTTAAATGCGGATATTATTTTTTTAACATGTGGTTTAGGTGGTGGTACCGGTACAGGTGCGGCTCCTATAGTAGCAGAAGAAGCAAAAAAGAATAATGCCATTGTTGTTACATTTTGTTCACTCCCTTTTACATCTGAAGGTAAACAAAGATCTGCAAGAGCAAACTTAGGTTTAAAACATCTTGCTAAATATTCTGATTTTTTAATTCCAATTCCAAATGATAATCTACTAGGAATTGTTGGAAAAATTCCTATGATAACAGGATTTAAAATCATGGACGAAGTTCTAATAAGAAATATAGGTGAAGTAGTAAATTTAATTAATAATTGCGGTTTAGTCAACATAGATTTTGCAGATGTGAAAAGGACTCTTCTGGAAAAACCTACTGGAAAATACCCCTCTGGATTAGTTGGTATAGCAGAATGCATAGGAGACGAGTCAGATCTAATTGAAAAAGCAAATTTAGCCTTAAATAATCCTCTATTAAAGCTAGATCCAAATCAAGTGAATAGGTGTTTAGTATCAGTCACAGGAGATCATAATTTAACATTATCTAAAGTTGATACAGTAGTTTCTACTATTTCAAATCAGATTCCTGAAGAAGCCCAATTAAAATTCGGAGTTCAAAATAAACCTGATATGGGATCCAAAATAAAAATAATGGTTCTTGCAAATGGACCGGTATCTCCATATGTAAGAGCTGCTGTAGATTCAGATATTGATTTTTCGCAATCAAATATTGTTGGGTTTTAAAAAATAAACTAATTATTTTTCTCTACTTTTCAAAGATTTATCTAAATTTATTCATTTTCAATTATAATTTATAATTTATCGTTTAGTGATCTCAATCATGAATAATAAAAAAATGCCAATAGAAGAACTTAAGAAAGAAATTCGAAACTTTTTAGGTGATAGGAAAGTATTAGTTCTCTGTACTTGCAGCAATAATATTCCTCGTGCAACTCCAATGGATTTTTATACAGAAAAAGATAGTTTTAATATTTATGTTGGCCCCGCTCCTGGAAGGAAAGTTAAAAATATGGAAGAAAATCCAAATATTAGTATTGGTATATATACACCACTATCCGAAAGTAAAATACAGGGTATGCAAATTACAGCTACAGGTAAAGAAAGGTTGATATTTTTAAAAGAAGGAGATGAAGAATTTAAAAAAGCGCATAAAATTGTACGAGGAAGAAGAAAACTTATATTAAAAATTATACCTGAAAAAATAGAACTTCTTGACTATGATTTTATAAAAGAAGGATATTCAAGACTTCAAGTTTTAGAATTATAAAAAAAATGAAAAAGTTATTAAAATTAAAGAAGAAGTTTGATCGCTTCTTCAGCATCCATTAATAATTCAGGATAATATCTGTAGCCCTCCACTGTAGCATATAAAATATATCTTTTACCAATTGCTTTCTGTGTTTCTATTATTTTATCATCTGGAAATTCATATACTGCATAGGTTTTATAATAACCATCTGAAGACACTGTTGTCCAGTGATGGATTTTTTTTACGAAATCGGGGTATGCTGGTTTATCCTTTGACATAAACACTTTCAGTAATTCTCTTGCCTTATTTGGCGGATACCAACCTGTAACTAACATATGAGCCATTTAATTTCTACCTCTATTTTTAGTTCTAGTTTAAAATTTTTTGCATGTTAAGAATTAATTCTATAGTTTAAAAGCTTTATCTGCGGATTACAATCGATAACTTTTACTGCTTTTTATTAAAAGCTTTAATAAGAAAAGGTATAATAAAATTGTTAAGAAATAAAATACTAAATGAAATTATTATAGGAGAATCATAATTCTTTTAATAATTCTATAAAATAGTTTAAATTATCATAATTTGATTAAAGTGCTCTCAGCTAAAGAACAGTTAGAACTTAAGGATGCTCACACAGATAAAGAGTTAAAACAAAATTTCAAAAAAATTTCTTCAAGAAATCCTGATGCTTATTTTCCTACTACTGAACTTAGAAAATTAGGATATATGAGAAAAAAGTGTGAATGTTGTGGCACCTATTTCTGGACTACACTTAAAAACAGAGAAGTTTGTGGAGATCCCGTATGTTCGGGAGGATTTCAAGTTGTGATTGATAATCCTTCCAAAGTAGAATTGTCCTTTATTGGAGTTTGGAAAAAAATCGTAGAAATTTTAGAACCGCGAGACTACGTTCCAATTAATAGATATCCATGCGTAGCTCGATGGAATCCAACTTCTGAATTTACAATCGCCTCAATATCAGCATTTCAACCTTATGTTATTACAGGAGAAGTAGAACCGCCAGCTAAAAAGCTCATTATTCCTCAATTTTGTTTAAGGTTTAATGATATTGAAAATGTGGGGATAACAGGCTCACACAACACTGGTTTTGTAATGATAGGACAACATTCCTTTGTATCCCCTGAAGAATGGAATCAGGGTGAATTATTTATGGATATTCATGACTTTATTCATAAAGGTGTCGGGCTTCCAATGGAAGAAATAACAATACATGAAGACTCATGGGCTGGAGGAGGTTCATTTGGCTGTAGTCTTGAATTCTTCAGTAGAGGGGTAGAGCTTTTTAATCAAGTTTATACTATGTTTGAGCAAACTCTTGAAGGTCCGCGGGAACTTAAACTTAAAGTTCTTGATATGGGACTTGGTCAAGATCGTGTTGCATGGTTTTCGCAAGGTACACCAAATATGTACGAGGCTATTTTTCCATTGGTTCTTTCAAAATTAAGAGAAATCACTAAAATTGAGTTAGATTTAGATTTATATAATCGATTTTCACAATATTCTGCGTATTTAAATGTAGATGAAGTAGATAACATGGATGAAGCTTGGAATCGCGTTGCTCAAGAATTAGAGATTGGTGTAAAGGAACTTAAACATAAAATAATGCCAATGACGGCTCTATATTCAATTGCTGAACATGCACGTAGCTTACTTTTTGCGATAAATGATGGAAAACTTCCCTCAAATGTTGGTGGAGGTTATAATTTAAGAGTAATATTTCGGCGAGCTATAAGTTTTATCGATAAATTCAATTGGGATATTGATATGGCGGATGTATGTACATGGCATGCTAAAGAATTGAAAGGCATTTTTCCTGAAGTTTCAGAACATTTATTTGAAATACGAGAAATCTTGGATGTTGAAAGAGAGAAATTTTACGCCACTAAGAAAAAAGCGGGTAAAATTTTAGAAAAAATCATGAAGAAGGGAGAAATTTCTACTGAAATTCTTATAGAATTATATGATTCTAATGGTATAAGTCCTGATATGGTAAAAACAGCATCCAAAAAATTTGGTATAAAGGTAAACATTCCAGACGATTTCTATAAATTAGTAGTTGAAAGACATGAAATAACTGAAAAAATTCATGCAACCGGAAAAGAAGTTGAATTAGATTTAGAAGGAATCCCTGAAACAAAATCACTTTATTATTATGATTATACCGAGACTTCTAATGACGCAAAAGTTTTGAAAATTATTGATAATAAGGTTGTTTTGGATAAGTCTGTTGCATACCCTACTTCTGGTGGGCAATTACATGATATAGGGAAGATAAATAGTCAAGATTTCAATGATGTATTTAAACAAGGTAATTATATTGTTCATATTCTCGATGATAAACCAAAATTCAAAGAAGGAGATACTATAAAAATTGAAGTGAACAAGGAATGGCGGAAACAACTCTCCCAACATCATACTGCCACACATATTGTCAATGCAGCGGCTCAAGATATTTTGGGTAGTCATATTAACCAAGCTGGTGCGAAAAAATCACTTAAAAGTTCTCACCTTGATATTACACATTACGAACAAATTCCTAAGGATAAGATAGTTGAAATTGAAAAGAAAGCAAACAAAATAGTAAAGAAAGGTATTGATCTTAATCTAAGTTTCATTCCACGTTCAGAGGCAGAAAAGAAATATGGTATGACTATATACCAAGGAGGAGCTGTACCTGGTAAAAATCTAAGAATTGTTGAGATACCTGGAGTTGATGTTGAGGCTTGTGGTGGCACACATTTAAATAATACTTCAGAAGCAGGTTACATTCATATTAAAAAGTCACAAAAAATACAAGATGGCATTGTGAGACTCACTTTTGTAGCTGGAGATGCTACAAATAAATTAAAAGAAAAACATAAAAAAATACTTGAAGAATTAAAAGACATTCTAAGGGTTGAACGGAAACAACTCGTAGGACGTGTAGAAGAAGTAATTGAAAAGTGGAAAAATATTAATAAAGCACTTAAATCTGGCAAAGTAAATGAGAATGATTTAGAATTAACCTCCTCAGAAACATTTGAGGGTGATGTATTATCGGAAATTTCTCAATTTTTAAATATTAAAAAAGATGATGTCCCAATTAAAATTCAAAAGTTTTATAGTGAATGGTCTGAAGGAATAAAAAAGATTATTCAGATGAAAAACATTCTTAGCGATGATTATATTAAGGATCTTGTTAATAATGCCCAAATTTTTGAACAATATAAATTAGTTATAGAATCTTTTAATGATTTATCTCAAGATGATTTGAAAAACTTCTCAGTTAGAGTCATGAAATTCGCTAATGATGTTATAACAATTTTTATAAATAAATCTGAAAAGGGAATTATGGTATTAGGAATGATAGGTTCTAAACCTGCCAAAGAATCTGAATTTAATGTGGGTAATTTTGTTAAAGATTGTGTAGTTAAGTTTAATGGAAAGGGTGGAGGTAAAAAAGATTATGGGCAAGGTTTTATCAATGACAAGAATATAAGTATTGATGATGTTAAAAATTGTATTATAAATAAATTAAAGATTGCATAATTTGTTTCTCTATATAGACTTTATATAATATGATGAGAGTGTTTAAAACTCTAAATTTTTTATTATAATTAAAGGATAAAAATAAGCTATATATTAATAATGTTTAATCAGATTATATTGA
>JAZGEW010000140.1:0-18534 GCA_036478875.1 Promethearchaeia archaeon
TTAAATTAAATTAATAAAACTTGGTTTTTATAAAGTTTAAGAGAATTATATTTTCAATATTAAATTTTTTTTTTAAAAAAAGAATTAAATTTTAGATTCTACTCAAATTTTATTTGAAAAAAACAATTCATAATATTTATTTCTGAAAAGTATTAGTATTTAATAATTTTAGAGAGTAATTGATCTTGAATCGATGGAAAATAATAGCTAAAAATGAAATCCGGATTAAAACAAGTCGATTTAGGAAGCATCGACGATTCTATCTCCTTTTAATTTTTTCAATTTCGTTATATTGGGGTCTCTTTTTTGGACCTTTTTTTATTGATGCTATTATTCCTGATACTATTAAAGAGTTTTCTAGTCAAATTGAAAGTTTAGTAGTTCAAATTATTGAATTTACATTTACTTCTTTTTTTTTAATCTCAATAATGTATCCTCTCTTCGTTCTATTTAGAAAAACAGAAATAGAGAGAAAGGATATCATTCTATCAAGTCCAATAGAACCAAGAGATATCATTCTTGGTGACTTTCTAGGTCAAGCGCCTTTTTATCTTTTATTTATTTTAATTATAGGTCCTTTTGGAATAACAATAGTGTCTCAAATTAGTTCAGAAATGAATCTATTTCATTGTTTAATTTTCTATTTATGTTTTTTTGTCTTATATATGTTTGGTTCTTTAATAGGCGTTGTTTTATCTAATTGGATTGAAACCAGAATTTTAATTAGAGATAAATTGAAGAATCCTAACAAATCACTCATATTGTTAATATCAGTCCTAGTAATCACTATCTTTTATTCCTTCCACTTCATATTTAACCTCATAAGAGTTCACCCTGAATTAAAACCCTACTTTTTATTTTATCCATCTTTCTGGTATTCAAGTATAGTTTTATTTTGTGTAAATTATTCATTTGCAGAATTATATTTTCTAAACATTTTTGCTAGCATAATCTTAGGAATTATTGTTCCTACTGTCTTTTTTTATATTTTCTATAAAAAAGCTTCGGTTTTTTATGATTTCAAATTAGGAGCTGAAAAGCAATCTAAAACTTTTAGGCAGAATAGACTGATTCATAAATATATTAAAAAAATTACTCATAAGAACTATAAAGAACTTATAATCTTTCAATTTAAAGCTTTTCTAAGAAAAAGAGAAAATTTAATGAAATTAATATATATCATTGGAACTATAAGCGTTCTTGGAGTGGTTACATATAATACTTTTGAAGGTGTAAGTTTTTCCTTAAATATAGGATCATTTGGTTTTCCAATAAATTTTCAGATTAGATTTGATAAAAATCTTATAGCTATTATTTTATCATGGATGGGAGGTTTAATCTTTGGCCTATTAATGGGAATGTATGATTTTTTAGAGTCAAAAGAATTATTATTTACATATAAGAGATCTCCAAAAGGATTAAACGTACTCATATATTCATATATATATAAATCATTTTATATCCTAATTATTTACGCTATTGCATTAACTTTTTTTTTTACCATAATTCTCAAGCTAGAAATTTTAGTCTCTTTATCATTTTTCTTTGGATATATCATAAATAGTGTAATTATTCTTCTACAATCTATAGGTGTTCAATGTTTTAGACCTCGATTTGGCGAGCGTCGTAAAAATCTGGTTATAAATAACTATTTAATTCTTTTCTTTCAGATCATCTCCTTTTTATTAACACTTTTTATCTTTATTCTTCCTTCTCCCGGAGGAATGAACCCGTATTTAGGACTTATATTCTTAATATTAATTAATCTTGGAATATCTGGGTTAATCGCTTCTATATTATTTTATTTAGGTATAAAAAAACTAAATAGAATAGAATAGAATAAATGCTATTAAATTATCTCTGTTTTACAAATTTTTTCTTTATTAATCGAACAACAGTATCAAACATTAGCGGAAGACAAAGTATAAAGAAACCTATTGGATTAAAAAGGAGATGTCTAATAACTGATGTAAGAATTTCAATGGGGCTAAATGAAAATAAATTTAGGATAAAATACAAAAACACTGCTGAACCAAATACTATTAGAAAGCTATTTGATTTTAGAGAAGAAACAAAAAGAATTATTAACAACAAAAAAATAAGAGAATCCGCGAATTCCATATAAGTATCAATAAATTATTTCTAATAAATTTTAAAATTATATTAAATAAAAAAATAAATTATTTTAGTATTAAAAGTTCCTTTTTCGAATATAGTAGATTATACCAACAACAGTTAAAGGAATTATAATTATTAACATAGTAATCTCGTACCCTGGGATTTCTTTTTCGGGTGCATAAGTAATGGTTATCGCTGTTACACCATCAGACTTTAAATATGCTTGACTAAGAAGCCCGTTTTGATTCCACTCCGCTGAAACTTCAAAAGCATCGGTATTTCCCGCTACTGAAATTGTGGCTTCAGTTGTGATAATTGACCAATTATAATTTGTTGCGACAATTAAACCTTGAGTAAGTGCAGCTTGGTCTAACAATGCTCTTTTCGGATCTGAATATGTTGATGGATCCATAATATAACCTGAAAGAGAGAGATTAAGGAGGAGCTCTAGTGGATTTCCAAAAGGACCTTCATCTTCGGGAGGCGGTGGGGTCGAAAAAGCAAGTCCATTTGTATCAGTATTTGTTAGATTAGCGATTATCTCCTCGAGACTCATCCAGTTTTCCATATCAAGACTAATGAAGAGTGTCATATCAATTGGAGTTCCTTTTTGACCTCCTAAAGTCGATTCAACCTCCGTACCTATATGATCAATTGCAATTTTTATACCATATGTAGTGGGTATTGTTGCACCCAGTGTATCTATAGTAGCCATCATCTCGTCCCATCCTGACAGAACCTGTGTTTTAAATTGGGTTTTACCTTGTTCAATTGTCGAATTAACTAAATCTAGAATCATCATATTCTCCCAACCTAGAGTTAAGGGCGGTGGTGGATTAAGAGTGAAGTTATGTATCAGTTTATTAATCCCCCATTTAATTATACTCGTGATATTTGCTCCATCAAGCCCAGAATCCATTGATGTAAGGTTATTATTAATCCAATCAGCTTGATGATCTATGATCGATATGATATTTAAGGAATCCCATCCAGGATTTGCTGTATTATTAAGTTGATACCATAAACCATCAAGAAGGTATGTAATATTCATGTCTAATGCTTCCTGTGGTAACATATATGGAATAAGATCAGTAATCATTTCATCATCTGCTCCAAGAGGTAAGTTCATAAAAAGCTCTCCGAACAATTGATCCATCAATAAATAAGTTAAAAAGCTTTCCTTTGCTTCAGGGATGGATTCTTCTATAATAGTCTCAAAGAAACTCTCCAATGTCATTATCTCCCATCCCTCAGGTAACAATCCGAATAAGATTGAATTATTAAATTCGTTTAAAGCAAGTTCAATCATAAGGGGAATAGGTTGATCTTCCCAACCAAGAGGTAAAGTATTATTTAGTCCATCAACTACAGCACTAATGAATTCAGAATAATTTAAAGATTCCCAATTAGAAGGGATCTTTCCAGAAAGAAATGTGGAATTAAACTCTTTTACGTAATAATCAGCAGTTTCATAAAGCAACTCCGATATATTCATAGCTTCCCATCCTATCGGTAAGATTTTCGCTAATATTGTGTGAGATATATTTTCCATTGCTTCAGGAACAGTCATAGATTCAAGACCGAATAATTCCAAATCAGATATCCTATTTTGAATTTCAGTCATTAATCCTTCAACATTATGCATAGCATTATCTACACCATCAAGATCTAATTCAATTCTCCATTCGTATTCACTCCCAGCTGATACTCCAACATAACTGTTCGATTGAGCAACTGAAAAAGTGCTAAAAGGAATTACAAGAAGTATCCCTAACATAAAAACTGTTATAATGATACCTTTTTTCATGATTTTTTCAATTTTTTTTTTTTACTTTGGTAGTTAAATAAAAATCTTATATTAATTATCCTACTTCAGTTATTTAAAGTTATTTTAAACGAGTTTTGGACACAAAAATGTTTTTTTTTTAAATTACACTCATTTTTCGAGGACTATAATTTTTATAATGATTATTATCCTAATTATCAATAATAATGAAATTTAAACGATATGAATCTAGAGTTAAAGCGGGAGAGATTCTAGCTGAATATGTTGAAAATCAAGGACTTATTATTAAAGATCTTCTTTTAGAAAGTCCAACTCAATTTCTTTGTTTTGCTATTCCTAATGGTGGTGTCCCAGTTACAGAAGGATTTTGTTCTAAATATAATTTAAATTATGATATATTAATAGTACGAAAAATTAAGATTCCTTATAATACAGAAGCAGGTTTTGGAGCGGTAACAACAGATGGAACTGTGCTGATTAATGAACCTTTATTAAATCAACTTAACTTATCAAAGAAAGAAATCCAGGATTCGATCAAGTTGACAAAAAAAGAAATTTCTGATAGATTAAAATTATATAATAAAGAGTTAAATTTAGAAGAATTCTATCTGGAAAAAATTCAAAAAAGATATGTTTTCATTCTTGATGACGGGTTAGCTTCAGGTTTTACTATGTTAGCAGCAATAAATATGTTAAAAAAATATCATCCCTTAAAAATTTTTATTGCTGTACCAACAGCACCCCTAGGAACTGTTAAAAAAATTAAACCTAAAGTTGATAATATTTTTTGTCCAAACGTAAGAGATGTGATGTGGTTTGCTGTTGCTGATGCTTATAGGAATTGGTATGATGTACCTGAATCTGAAGTGTTAAAGATAATTAGTAATTCTAAATATTATATATCTAGTACTGCTAAAGGAATGATTTTATAAATTATTACATTAATCTTGCTATCGTTTATTAATACGATGTCAAGTGACTCTTGATTATACGATTCTCTTTGAGTAAGACCTCTAAACTCATCGAGTTTAGCTTTCTTATCTAATAAGATAACTTCTTTGTCTACCATATAAAATTTTAAATATTAATTAAATGATTTCTAATCAAGTATAAATATTTTTTACTCATTATAATATTAATCAATTAAATTCTTTAAAAAAATTAAAGTTAAGATAATAAAATAAAATAAAAAGTAAAAAAGAGTAAAACTTGCATAGGTGATCAAAATACCCAAAAGAGAACTCTTCATAAAAGAGTTAATTCTTTATTAACTCTGTGAAAAGAGGGTTTATGAGATTGTAAACGAGCTCAAAATACCATTAATGACTTAAAGTACCTTTATGTCAATGGAGATCGATGAGCGAGTCTATGATAAGGTTACATTCAGTACGGGGGCTGCTATTGCTTCTGTGATCTTCAAATTCGAGGAAGATGAATCTGTAATTCGTGGTTTCCTCGGTCTTGCGGAATATTTTCATACTGTAGATAACTAGAGAACGACTCAGTTAGCAGAATAATCAAGAAAAAGGATGAATTTTATATTCCGCATGCTTCTATCTTATTCAAATTGGAAAGTGCATAAGAAAATAACTATTTTTTTTTAATTTCTTTTTATGCTATACTTGCGATAAACAATATTTATACTTGACTTTAAAAAAAGAAATGAAAATTTATAAATAAAACAAAAATCTAGGATTAATCATCTTGAGATCTATTTTCCCCATCATATGATAACCTCTCAATGACTTTTTAAAACTATTCAAAAACCTCAGATTTTTAAACCCATGATTCTTAAGAATATTCTTAAAAATAATGGTCACTTCATCCACAGACTTCATAATGGTTATCTTTAGATCAATAGGCATTTGACATCTATATGACATAAGAAAATATCCTAAAACGACATAAGACAGATCATTACATAAGTGCTAAAGTCATTTGGAAAAACTACTCCAATATAACCCAAAACAGAAGGTAAGATTACAAAAAGAGCAATTAAGACACAAGCTGTACCAGAAAGCCAGTTTTTTTTCACCTTAATAATTAAATCACCTATTATTTTAATTAGGTATGAAAATTTTTTATAAATTTTATGTTAAGTAAGAATATTTTAATTTTCACTTTATAAGCTTTGTGTATTGGTAAAATAGGTAAAGAAAAGTGTTTACATAATATCAATGTTTACATAACTTTAATATTTACCATTTTTTCTGTCATTAAATTGAGATTTAATTAATTTTAGAGGTATTATATTATGGTTTGTGCTTGTTTTGATATGATAATATGAAAAAATCCTAGTCACTCTTTATTTAAAGATTAGACCATTTTCCTAAAATTTCTATATAACCTCATTTTTCTGATGATAACGAGAACTACTATTCCAGCAATAGAAATAGCAAGTATCCCCAGAATAATATATAAGATGATTTTTGGATAAAAACTAGTAATTTTATAGAAAGCATAACCTTCAGTGTCCTTGACAATAAAAGTGTCAATTAATCCTCGACTATTGTAAGTCACTTCGACGCAATAATTTTTTTCTCCATGTTTTTGTATTGTAAGCGAATTCTCTAGTACAGTAACATTTTTGCAATCTAGATTTTCTTTCATTTTGGTTAAAAAATCATTAACAGGGCTTGACATCACAAATCTACTTATTACTAAATGCCATACCAAATCATCCCCGGTTAGAATAGGAAATGAAATATTTAACGCTTGGAGAGTTGCATTCTGGTTAATGGTGGCAGCATAATCATTATAGTCATTTAAAACTTGTGTAAAATCTCGGGGATCTTTCATAATTATGGAACGTTCAACTGAAAAGGATGATCTAAATTCAAATTCACTGGTTGTAATAAGCCAATAATAAAAGCCATATAGCCAAACATTATAATAATCAGGATAATGTTTGTTTATATATATATTTCCAAATCCATAGTCGCTAACAATCGGAAACAAAGATAAAGTTTCATTTGAGTATACAAGTAATTTGAATAATACTGCTGTTTGGAATTCAGTACTTGCTATGTCCTGTATTGTTAGCTTACTCTTAGCCCCCTCTTTATCGGCTTCTCCTCCTAACCAACGAGTCGGGGACATTGAAGCATTTACAGTATTATTCCAGGTTAGTTCATCATAATACTTAACTTCATAAATCTGAGTACCCGGTTCTATTCCAAAAGTAAAATTAGAGTATGCCTGTATAAAAGGTGTGGTACAGACACATATCAAAAGGATTCCAAGTATGAATAACATTATTTGTCTTATGTTCTTCATTTTAGACTTCAACCGAAATTTTTAAATATTTATTATTTGTGGCATATTACTACTGTTCTCTTCGTTTAAAAAATAGAGTAGCTAAGAGAAAAAAGAGAATTGTATACACTAAGAGTACTGCAATTGCACCTTCAATATTCATATAGTACCTTGCATCAGTGAAAAAATCTAGGAGCGTTAGATTTTGGATGGTCTTATGAAGGGAAGCAAAGGAGAAAATAGGATTAATAACTAATTCCAAAAACTCTATAAATGTAAATCCAAGAGTAATTACGATTATTTTAGCGGATGATGACAGAAGAGAACTTAAAAAGGTAACAAAACTCCCTAATGCAAAAATATATAACACACTAAAACCATAACTACGAATCCAGGTAGAGATGACTGGTTCACCATAAAAGCTATACCCTAATAGAACTAACATTAAATAATTAACTGTAGCAATTCCAACTACTAAAAATACATTAGCACAATATTTCCCTATAAGTAGTTTATACTTAGTAATGAGTGGGAGTATAGTTAATCCTGTTTTATCTTTGTATTCAGCACAAATTATTCCCGAAAAAAAGAAACACACCGCAAATATCAAAACATACACAAAATAATGGGTTCCTACGTAATAAAAATCATCTACTGAAGAGGGTATACTTTCTTTCGAATACATCATATAATAATTGAACCAAAACAGCTGAATAATCATTAAGATTGAAAAGATAAAGAATATTTTGATATGGCGGGTTATCTCAAATAAAAACGTATAAAGTATTGGTTTTATTTTACCATAAACTCTAATAGTAGCTCTCATTACAATAATACCCTTTCTTTACATTTTCATTTTAGTATCTAATCATTTGAGTGTAGAGTCTTTCCAATTGCGAAGCTTTTTGGATTGAATAGGTTTTAATTGTAAACTCGGTTTTGAATTGATTGACTAAAATCTCTAATATTTTTGCTTGTGATTCCTCTTTACCATCAAAATACACAATCAACTTTTTTTCTTGTGGTTTATACACGATGGGGTCTTTCGAAACTGATGGATCTAAATGAGTGTCTAAGTAAGGTTCGAGACATGTTCGAAGTTTTAGCAGGAGCGGAGCTATCTTTTCTGAAGGGATTGGCTTGAGAACTTCGCAGATAATTTCTTTACTTTTCACCAATCGTCCCAAATTATCTATTGTATCAAATAACTTAACTTCCCCCTTGAAAAGTAATGCAATTTTATCGCAAACTTCAGTTATTTCATATAACATATGAGACGCAACAAAGATTGTTTTACCTTGATTTTGAAGAGCTCTCATAAATGTTCGCACATCAATACGAGCACTAGGATCGAGGCCAGTTTGAGGCTCATCTAATAAGATAATTTCTGGATCATGGATAACCGCTGCAATAAAACCTAATTTTTGTACCATCCCTTTCGAGAAGGTTTTAATTTTCTTGTGCTTCCATTTCGCTAAATTAAATGAAGTTAAAAGGTGATCTATTCGTTGTTGTAATTTCTTTTTAGGATAATTTCTAAGATTCGCGATGTGTTTCAATAATCGATAAGGCGTTACATTGTAAAAGTGAGGGATATCAAGTAAAAACCCCATCTCGACTAGATCACTGTGATGTTCAAAAATATCTTGTAAATTCCCTTGCTTATTTATAATAGAAATGTTCCCAGAAGTTGGCCTCATTAATCTCGCAATTAGTTTTAAAGTAGTAGTTTTTCCCGCCCCATTTGGTCCAATAAATCCCACAATTTCTCCCCGTTTAATGGTTAAATTTACGTTATTAACTGCTGTGAAACTCCCAAATTTCTTACAGACATTTTCCAATTGAATCACTACTTCTGTCATTCTTTTTTTGCACCGATTGGAAAAATTGCAGTTGCCTAGTTTTCGATTTTTAAAATACTCTTTTTTATAATCACAATTGTTCGATTTATCTTTTAACAATTTCAACAGAATTTTTAGTATATTTATATCTTTGCAACACTTGAAAAAATGAATTTACATAAAATATTACCCTATTTTTATCTTTCGTTGACTGATGAGACATTTTCTCGATTAACTGAGTATATTATGCTTGATGATTTAATAAGATTAATAACAATTTTTGTAGAATCTCGATATATTAAGGAGTTTGCAAATGAGGATTTAAAGTATCAACTAAGATTAATATCATATTTAATTGAAAAAGACAAATCTGTGTTTCACTCAATATCTTTCTGGTACTATTTAATTAATGTTTTAACTAGAAAAAAGATGATTCAAGAAGCAACTCTTTGTTATAGATATGCTCGTCAGTCCAAGTCTATAGATAAAGATAGTCTAAAAGCCTTAAAGACAATTATAAGAAAGAGAAAACGAAGTAAGTATTTAATGCAATAAAAAAGACAAGGGGCAATAATAAATGAGTAAAGAGTTTAAGATAAATAAAGACATCAATAAATATGGCAGTTCTTTATTTGATATTTTAAAAATTTATTTAGATTTAATTAAAGAATAAGACTTATGAAATGAAAAGTTAAGCTTGATAATTATGGGCACCATAGAGGATTATCTTAAATCAAAAGAAAAGAAGAAATATTATTGCTTAAGTTGCTTTCGTTATGCAAAAAAGAAATTCTATTTACAAGTTCTGGAAGATGAGACAGGAAAAGCATATCAATGTCCCAATTGCAAGTATATCTCAATAAACTGGGTAATTGAAAGAAACTTCGATAAGAGAGAGCAAGAAATGTTAGAAAAAATGGGAATTATAAAATTCCGAGTTTCTCACTCTGAAATAGATGAGTATAATAAAATATGATAGAGGATAAATTTCTTAAGGATTTAAAAAATAACATGCAAAATTTGAAGGTAGCTAAACTATATCTCGGATATAGAAAGGCAGATAAGATAATCTCTAAATTAAAAGAAATTGATCTATATAATAAAGAACTAAAATTAATAATTCAAAGACATCAAAATATGAAGAAATATTAAAAATAATTATTACTATTTAAAAAAAAGAGAAGTAGAAATTCCATAAAATAATTAAAATTATTATGCTGAAAGGTTTTTGTAGAATTGAGTAGATTTTCCGTTGATTTTAATATGCGAATTAAGGAGTTCAAGTTTTTTAATGAGCTTCTAATTAGAGGTAAAGGTTTTTTAATAATTAACGTTTTTTTATTTGTATGTTCTATCTTGGTATATAGAGTCAATTAAGAATGGAATAAAATTATATATACTTATTAATATAATTAAATTATAAATAGTAATTTTATTTTTAATCGATTTTTCAATAATATTAGAGGAATTGAGTAGAACGTGGTTTCAAAAGAACAGAAAAAAATAGAACGAGTTATTAATTTTATGAAAAAAGGGTTAACTTCTTTAGTTGATGACCTAGAAGAAACTGTTAAAGGGATAAATGACTTTATCAAATCTTTAGGTAAAGCTCAGAAGGATTTGAAGGAAGTTTCTGTTGTTGAAGAAGTTCAAACCGTAAGTACTTCCTCTAAAAAAATAGTAGCACCAACAAGCGAGGGAGCTAAAACAGTAGCAGCTAGTACTTTATTTAGTTTATTGAGTAGTGGCGGAGGTGCTGCTCCTGCAGCTACTCCCACAGCAGCTCCGGTAGCAGGTATTCCTGCAGCTCCGGTAGCAGGTATTCCTGCAGCTCCGGCTCCTCCTGGTGGTGGACCTCCCAAAAAAGCAGGACCTCCTTCGGCTCCTCCCGGTGGTGGACCTCCCAAAAAAGCAGGGCCCCCTTCGGCTCCTCCCGGTGGTGGACCTCCCAAAAAACCGAGTTTACCTCCAGCTCCAAAATTGCCTCCAGCTGGCGGTGGACCTCCCAAAAAAGCAGGACCTCCTACGGCTCCTCCCGGTGGTGGACCTCCTGCAGCGCCCCCAGCATTTGCTAAGAGACCTGGACCACCTGGTGGTAGTCCTCCGACACCTCCTGGTGCAGCAGCACCAGCAGTAGCCTCTCAAGCAGGTGGGGGTTTAGGTTCTCTTCGTGACGAAATGTTAGATGAGTTAAATCGTTTGAAGAAAATTATGAGAGGAGAATAAAAGACTCAATTTTTTTTATAAACTCTTTTTGATTGTAATCTACTTATTTTTTATTCTGGTTTCAAATTATTTTCTTAAATCTATCAAAAAAGTTTTTTAATTTTTAAAACAGAATTTATATTAATGTCTGAAAATCCACATTTGATTTATGAGGATATTATTCCAGTTATTGTCCCAAAGAGAATAATGGTGTTTGCAGGTCATCCTGATGATGAATTAATATCTTGCGGAGGAACAATCTTAAAGTATCTAAATCTTGGTTCAGAAATTAATATTATTATTGCTACAACGGGTTCAGGTGGTTATGCGAGAGAGCAAGCTAAAGAAAATATTTTAAAGCAGAGAAAAAAAGAATTATCCATTATCAAATCAATATTAAAATGCAAATTTGTTGAGTTAAATTATTTAGATTTAGCAATAACTAGAGACAAAATCTCCCAAGTTACTAATCTGATAAGAGATTTTAAACCCCAAATAATTCTTATTCCACATTATACAGATTTTCATAGAGTTCACAGGAATTTATCATTAATTACTCGAGAAGCAATTTATCACTGTTCATCTGGAAAAGCATATGGTGGTCATAATAGGAGTTGGAAACCTCTAGGAGTTTATTATTATGAATCTCCATCATGTAAATTTCAATATATTGAGGGTTCGGTATTTGTTATAGTGAATATAGAAGACTATTGGGAAGAGAAAAAAGAAATTTTTAACCAAGTTTATACATCTCAAAAAGAAGTTTTAGAACGTGTTCTAGATTGGGCAGAGGATACTGCTATATTACGGGGAAATGAAATTTTTGCTGGTTATGGTGAGGCCTTTGTGCCTGAAACCACTTATACTCCATTAAAAATTCTATTAGCATAGAAGTACGGAGGTTTTTTTAATAATTAAAACAATATATTAGATATAATAATTTAGGCTAAATATCTTTAAATTAAATATAAATTATTTTAAGGCATGGGAAATCTAACAGTTGTTCTTGATATTGGTCAGTTCAGTACAAAAATTGGATTCGCGGGAGAGGATACACCATCTCAAGTATTCCTAACGATGGTAGGAAAACCAAAATATCAAAATGTTAGTGTTAATTACGAATCTAAAAAATCTCGTGAAGATGAGATATATGTAGGAGATGAAATTCAATCAATAGGATTATATAAAATTTCTCATCCAATTGAAAAAGGAATTGTCGTTGATTGGACCCATTTTGAGCATATCATTGAATATATATTTTACAACTTACGAGTAGATCCTACACTTGTTAATGTTTTATTTGCTGTACATCCGTTATTTCCATATAAAGATTTAGAGAAAATATTTGAATTGTTCTTAGAACGGTATCAGTGCATGTCGTTTTATCCAGTATTAGATTCAATGCTAACTCTATATTCGGGGGGTTTTCAAACAGGATTAATTGTAGAGATTGGAGACAGTAATACAAGAATTGTTCCTATTTATGAAGGATATAAACTAGAACATGCAGTACGTATTTTGGATACTGGGGGGAGAGTTTTAACACGTCATATGGAACAAATCTTAGAATCTATCGGATGGTCCGTTGATTCTTCAATACGTAGAGAATTAGTAAGAGTTTTAAAGGAAAAGGCCTGCTTTGTCTCGCTAGATTATAAAGAAGATTTAAAACGTAGCGAACAGTATGAAAAAGAATATTCTTTACCAGATGGTTCTACAATCTCTCTCGATAAAGAACGGTTTATCATACCTGAATTATTATTTAAACCAACTTCAGAATTAGAGGAAGAGGCATTACACGTAGCCATCATGGATGTAATTGAAGCTTGTGATTTAGATATTCGTCCAGAGTTATTAAATAATATTTTTCTTTCGGGTGGTTCATCTATGTTCCCTAATTTAAAATCACGTATCTATCAAGAATTAGAATTGGAGTTAGCGAGAAGAAAGAAAAATCAAGTAATAAGAATTATTGCCCCCATGGAACGTACATTTTCTGTATGGATTGGTGGATCTATCTTAGCGATGATTCCTGAATTTTCCCAGAATTGGATTACTCGAGTAAAATATTTTAATGAAGGGATCCCACCAAATCTTCTTTAAATCTTCTTTAACCTCTTTTATCCTATACATTGGAAATATCCTAATAACATTGAGATAATACATTTTGTTAAATAAAAAATCTTAATATTTATTCATATCATAAACACTTCTTTTACAGGGATTATAAATTATGGCAAATTTTGATCAAAATAGTTTTTATAAACCAAGTTATTCTAATTTATTTAATAAAATTAAAGACATTAAAACTCCAATAAAAAATGAAATACTTATAGCACTTCTTGATGGTCATTGGCATTCTGAATTAGAATTAATAAGAGTTACAAAAAAACAATATGGATTCGTTGGTCCAGTAACTTTAGGAACGATGGTTGGTGCGTTAAATCATACAATCAAAAATAATTATTTACAGAAGAAAATTGTAAATGGTAAAATGTACTATAAAATATCGGATTCTTACGTTGGACTAACAAGAGCTGCTTACAGATTTGATGCAAACGATTTTCTTTAGAATAGGACAATTAAAGTTGTAAAATCTTATTTGAATAACTATGTTTTTTTTAGACTCTTTAAGGCAAATATATTCAATATTAAAATAATTATTGTTAAATAGTAGCCAAAGCCGACTACATTAAAAAAAAAGGTGATATTAACTAAGACTAAAAACAAGATGATGACGCCAAAAATTATCAAAATTAAACTTGATAATAATATATTTATCTTAAACAATTTCAAAGAATTACTAAATTTAGCTTTCTTTGTTGACGCCATTATAGAACTGACTCCTATAAAGAAAATCATAAGCCATATGCAAAGAGAAATAAAACTTTCAGGTATTAATCCAATAAGAGTTGTAACTGTTGTTCCACCGTTAAGAATATAACCCCAAAAATAAAAATCTATATTTTCAGAAGAAAAGATTTTGAAACTCATTATTAAATTCTCTGGGGGATAAATGGGTATTTCTGCTATAAAAGCTAATATCAACGCAAGTATTCCCGCGAAAATTCCCGATTTTATTGCCATTTACCAACCTCGTTTATTGAATGGGATGTTTAATATAGGCTATTAAAGCCAAGATTAGATTAATTAGTAAGATGAAAAAGCCATAATTGAGATGTGAAAAAATATCAAAATAACTAAATTGAACTCCAAGTATTTCTTCACTATAGATTGGAATTCCAATAATTGAATATAGCAAAATTACTAATAAAAGAACAAAATTAACATTCATCAACTTCTTACCAGTTTTATTTTCTTTCCAAAAGCCAATAATTGTTAAAATACCAGCTAAGGGAAGTAATACTAAAAATAATATTCCTGTTAAGATATTCACTTCAAACCAATTTTGAAAAACACCATTAGTTACTATACCCCAAATGAACAATTCCTTATCTTGATAAGTAAATAATTGAATTGGTATTCTTTCATAGCAATTCATATAAGGATTTTCAAATTGAAAATATAATCCTATAGGTATAAACTGCAGAAAAAACAATACTAATGTTAGTATTAAGGAGACAAAGCCATATTTGTTCATAATAAAGAAATTATATCGTAAACTTTTTCGTTCTTATAATAAATATAAATATTTAATTTATAAACGCTTTTAAATAAATATATTTAAATTGTATCCAAAATTATATTATATTAATTATGAGTCATCAAAATATAATTTCGGATATAGAGAAATATCTTTATAAACTTAGAAGTAAGGAGAATAACATCGATGAATATTTGTCTAAGGAATTACGCAATTTAGCCGATAAAAGCAAAGTAATTTACTTAATACCAATTTGTAAATTATTTGAAACTAACGAACAAAGAAATCGAAAACGGAGAATAAAAGAATTAAACCCTAAACCAATAGAAAAGGTCGACGTAAATAAACTAACGAATCAGGATATTAATGATTTTTTGAAATGTGAATGGTTTAATAGTTTATCGAACAGAACAAAAAATCTACATTTATTTAAAATCAAAAAATATCTGACATTTTCCAATAGAAAAGATTTAATTAAAGTGATTGGTAAAAAAAAATTTAAAGTCAATAAAAAAGTATTAAGTAAAGCCGATCTAATATCAAGAGAAGATTTAGAATTAATTTTGAACCATTGTAGTCTAAAAGTGAGAACGCTATTAATGGTAATATATGAAGGGGCATTGAGAAAAGACGAAGCACTAAATATTCGATTTAAAGACATAAAATTTAACGGTGGATATATAATCCTGAGAATTGGAACATCAAAAACACTTAAAAGAGACATTCCATTAACAGAGAGTATTCCTTATTTAAAAGAATACTTTAACTATAAAGCATTTAATCCAATCGATAAAATATTTCCATATAAAAGGAATACAAGTCTCAATGTGTATTTGTACAAGTTAAATAAAAAACTGATAGCAGAATATCCAGATAAATGGGAAGGTCGTGAATTATATCCACATTTATTTAGACATTCAAGATTGACCGAATTAGCAGCTGGAAAATTAAATGAAGCACAAATTAGAAAATTTGCTGGATGGGAAGCAGGATCTCCAATGCCAAGAATTTATTTTCATTTAGACGACCAAGATGTAATAAATATTTTAACAAAAGGAGAAGTTAAAATACCAGAACCAGTAAAATTCAAATCTATTATATGTTCAATTTGTAGTGCTGAAAACAATCAACAAAATCTTTTCTGCTGGAAATGTAATAATGTACTCGATGAAACAAAAAAGACAATGAATATTAATTTAAATCAAAAATTAAAAGAGATAATGGAAAGACTTAAAATTTATGGATTTGTTACGGAGCCAAGACCGGAGTTTTATAGGAAAACAAAATTATTTGAGAAATATATTAAGGATGGAGCAAAATTCAGTTTAGATGACTACGAAAGTGCGATAGATTTTATTGTAGATAATTATAAACTCTTTTTAGAAGTAGTTGGAATAGAATCCGTATTTTCAAACTAAATTAACTTTAGTTTTTGATTTTTTTAAAATTGTTGGCATAATGAATGTATATTAATTTTCTAATTTTTATTCATTATCAATTATTTCTTTTGCCTTGTTTCTAAGAACTTCATTAAGAAATTCGGCAATTGACCTATAACCTAATTCTGGATGATTGTTTAAATATTTCTTAAAAACTTCAAATAATTCATAATTTATTTTTAATCCATATTTTTTAGGTTTAGGCATTGTAATAAAAGAAAATAAAGGAACATTAAAAAAGACTTCAATTACTCTCCATTTGGGATATATTTAAATGCTAAGAAGTATTAAATTGGATGATAAATAGAATTAAAAATAAATTTAATGAAAAGGTTTGAAAATGGAAAATAAAAATATAATTATTGGAGCTATAGCACTTATAATTGGATTAGGAGTTTCAACGGGAACTCTGACTGGATTATATGTAAGTGAATCTGATAAATATAATAAATTGACTGGAGATTGTAATGATTTATTAGAAGAATATGGAGAATTATATGGGAATTACGATACTTTACTTGGAAATTATAGTACATTATTATATGATTTTAATGAACTTGATAATCAATATTTTATTTTGACGGGGAAACATATTGAATTAGAGAATGATTATAACACACTTCTTGGTAATTATAATATTCTTGAAGAGGATTTTAATAATCTTACAGCCGATTATAGTAATCTTAACGATACCTATCATGTTCTTCTAAGTAGTTATGATGAGCTTAATTATAATTATAATATTCTTCAGATTGCTTATGATTACATTACCGATACTATAAGACAATCAATACTTCCAGTTCAATATAGTATTTTTGCTGAAGCTGTGAGAAGATATTATATGGATGTATATTTAGAGGGTTTATCTGGAAAAGAATATTGGATGGCTTTTGCTGAATTTTGCCGAGATATAATCCTTCATGATAGTTGGCAAAAAAACTCATTTATCGATGTTTCTAATGCTTTTTCTGATGCTTTAAAATTTGGAAACGATACAGAATATTTAGCACATGAAATAATGTATAATACTCTCTGGGACTGGCTTCCAAATTGGTATGGTTGGGGATTAACTGGAAATGAACTTACTGATATTAATATGATAGTAGACTGGTGTATAGATGAAATTGATTATGAATATGATTCAGATATAACTCTTTGGCAAGAATATTTTAATTGGGATTACATTAAATTCCCAGTAGAAACAGCTTTTAGAACATTTGGTGATTGTGAAGACCAAGCAATATTATGTGCTGCTTATTTAGAATCGTGTGGATTTGAAACTGCAATAGCTATTTTTCATGATCCTGCACATCCAACGTATGGAGAATTTTATCATGGTGTTCCTATAGTTCATATAGAAGATGTAGACGCCTTTTATTCTATATACGGATTTGGTGGTTTATGGCATTTAGGCGGAATTGATCCTTACTATCCCGATTTTACATGGTATTTTCTTGATCCTACTTGGAATATACCTTTTGGAACTGAACCATCATGGCTTGATGATTATAAAGGTGGAAATATGACTTGGGATAAAGTTTCAATTGCTATTTGTGATATAGATGGTGTTGTAGGAGAAAATATAGGCTTAACTTATGTTATACCAACTTAAATTTATTTTTTGTAAGATATAATTTAGTTTATAAGGAAAATGTCAAAAAAGAAAAATGAATTTCTGGAATCATTAAAAAAAAAACTTAAGAAACATTGGGAAGATACTAAAGAAGAAAGAGAAAAAACACATAGTTCTAAGATTTATCAGAAATTAAATAAAAAAAAAGTTAAATAAATGAAATATAAAAATCTACAAATAGTAACCATTATTTTGATAGTATTTGGTGCTATAATGTTTTATCAATTACAATTTACATTAGGAACACTTGGTTATATGGAAGTAGAAGTTGGTGAAAATTATGTATATAGAGATCGGGTTTTTCAATATGAGGCAGTATTTGGTATATGGTATGCTATAGTTTTAACCATTATTATTTTTATAGTTTATCCAATATTACATCTACGCAAAGCAAAACAGAAAAAGCAAGTAATTATAAAACCAACAAAAAATTAATTTTTTTTTCTTTAAAATTGATGTCAAAATGAATTAATATGTGTTTGGATATATAAATATGAAACTCTTATATGAAATGTATTGTTTTTTGAAAATTGGTGTTTTGGTTTTTGATAATCCAAAAAAATTAAATTTATTTGTTCTCTTATATTTTGTTGGATTTGATTTTTAACAAATAGAATATTATCATCAACAAATAGAAATTATTAAAAATTTAT
>JAZGEW010000141.1:0-2163 GCA_036478875.1 Promethearchaeia archaeon
TTGTATTAGATTTTTAATGTATTTATTTTTAATCTAAATATTTAATAATCTTGTATTTCATTAAAATTAATGCTTCTATATTCATGAAATCTCTAAAGGTTTATCCTTTTGTAGAGGAATTAAGCGAAAGTCAGGTTATTACTATTCTTGAAAAAATTTAGACAATTGAGAGTTGCCAATTTGATCCTAAAACAAATAAAAACCGATTGAAAGCTGAAATAATAATAATAAAAATATGTTATTAATAAATAAAGTTAAGATTTCTCTTCTAAAAGATTTTTACACTTTGTTAACCAATTAGAAATAGTTCTCTTAGGTATATTAGGAAATTTTTTAAAATATACTTCTGAGGAATTATTGGGATTTTTTTTATAGAATTCTAAAAAATAATTAAACCCAATTTCCCAATCAAATGTTTGATCCTTAAAAAATTTATTCTTAACGAAGGTAAGTAGACTCTGCCATGAAGAAAAACCAATAAACCTTCGAATATATCCATCAGAATGTAGATCTAATCGTGATTTTGGAAGAATTGAATATATACCCAAATCTTTAAAAAAATCAACTATGGTATAAATAGAAGATCTGTTAGGTTTTTTTGATATTTCATGAATATGTTCTTTAATTAAAGTAATAGATTTATCTCGCAAATTCAATGCATTTAAAACTAACTCTTCAAAAGAAATACCTATATGTTTTTTAATTAATTTAGTACACATAGCACTTAAAGATTTGTCACTATATCCAAATTCTTTATCGAAATTTAAATCTTTACATAATTGAATCCCATTATAATTGGATATTTTATTTTCTAAAATATTTTTTCTAATTAATTTCAATGCAGTTTGATGTAAGATATCTTCATTAGATAATCTCTTATTTTCGTGATACTCTACTATATCCTTTTTAGTCTTATTTTTCTTAATTAATTCTAATCCCATATCGCCATATTTATCAATTACTAATTGTGAAGGATATATTTTAAAATTTTTCTGAAACAAAGTCGAAATTTCATTAGTCTCACAACCTGAATCACCTGTAAATCCATCAAATCTTTCAAGTAAAATAGATCCCTCTCTGACATTTTTTTCGATTTCATCCATAAATAAATCTCTAAGAACAGAAAATCTTAATTCTGTAAAAGATTTGCATTTATTATAAAGCGGAAAATATTTTTTTTTGATTAGAGCACTAACTACTTCAGAAGAATCACTAATAACTTCATCTAAATGAAGTAAACTTATAATTTTATTAGTAGAATAACCCCTCTCAAAATAATCGTAAATCTTAAGCTTAACAGCTTTTTTAAATGAGATAGCTTTTAAGTCATAATTATTTGAGTCTTCCATGAAAGGTATTTCTTTTTTCTTTTTAACAACAATAACACCTATAGCTACCCCAGCTAATATACTCATTGTTATTAAACCTGCTGGGCTTGTTAAGAACTCTAAAATACCAGGTTCTTGTATTAACTTTAACTGCTTGTAAACGGTTAAATCTGTAAATCCTATATTTCCTACCGAATCAATAGCATAAAATCTAATGGTAATATTTCCTTCAGGTAAAGCATCCCATAAAGTCTGATTTATTAAACTAAAATGTTCTATACAAGTCATGGTTACCATATTTAAACAATGGCAAGTCGCGTTTGGAGCTATATGTAAACAACAGCAAGTCATGTTTGCGTCCATATTTAAACAACACCAAGATGAGTTTACTCCACCATTTAACGAATACCAAGTCATAGCTAAATTGGGGTTATGGATAGAGATATAAAAATTCGGGGCTGTGGCTCCAAATACCTCGTTAGCTTGTACATTATTGATGGTTATTATTGGGGCAGTGACATCTTTTTTGATAGTTACTTCTGCAAATCCTATTCTTCCTAAAGTATCATTGGCATAAAATCTAATGACAACATCTCCTTCAGATAAAGCATTCCATAAAGCCTGATTGATTGATCCCGTAGGCCCTGTAAAGGCTGTGTTTACTCCACCATTTAACGAATACCAAGTGGTACTCAGTCCTATCTCATCGGTAATTGTCACGTCAAAGCCTGGAGCTGTCGAATTAAATAATTGGTTAAGCGTCGGTGAGTTGATAGTAACCGTAGGAATGCAAAGATCTTTTTGCACAGTGACTTCTGCAAATCCTATTCTTCCT
>JAZGEW010000142.1:0-2492 GCA_036478875.1 Promethearchaeia archaeon
TCTAAATCTTTGAAATCTCCCTTATTAAATAAATTTTGAATCTCAGCTTGATAATTAATCAACTTAATAATTCTAAAAAATAATGAGTTTATAAGTTTATGTTAATTTAGGATTGTCTAATTATAAAGTGCTTAAAAAATCAGACACAATTGAAGATCTTGGGACCTTAACCCCGAAATAATTCTCAACTATCTCGTAGAGAAAATCTAAGTATGGTAATTGGATTTTTACACTGTGAACATTCGCTATCTCTTCAATTACCTTGTTAGAAACAAGCTTCTCTTTCTTTTTTAAATTTTTGACTCTTTCAACAATTGTTTAATCGAAAACACAGCTTGGAATGAGAATTTTGGCGTTTATGATACATTTCATAATCAGTTCTACTACTATACTAAATATAGTAATGGATCTCTATATAAAATAGATTTAACTGATACTATGTTTACATCCTCATTACTATTCTCCAATTTAGGATCTGTAAATGATATAAGCGTTGCATGTAACGAGCTGATATTTTTAGCGACCAATGAATATAATAATGCAATTATGAAATTAGATCTAGAAACCCAACAATATGAAATTATTACAAATTCTCACAGTGAAACAATATATCATATAACAGTCGATTATATCTCAATCCCAGAATGGAATCATACCAGAATTGCATATAGTTCTTTCAATTATGTATATTTTTGGGAAAGAAACGAAGTCTCTGGAAATATTTGATTGATTGATTTGATTGAGAATAGAAGATTCTATTTAAAACAGTTTAGAAGAGCTATAAGGCGATACAATGGAGAAAAATGTTTCGTTGAGAATATTTCTAATAAGTCAAGACTTTTGGAGAAAATATTTGGGATTGACGTTTTTTATAGTTATCTTAATTCTACTTATAGTTTTAAAAAACTTATCAAAGCTTTTTCATTAAAGTTTCTTTATTTAGATTTATGCCAGTTAGAGTCAGTACCTACTGAAGTGTTTTTGTGCAAGAATCTTGAAGAATTAAGTTTGAGTAACAATTCTTTAACATACATTCCAAAAGAAATATATAAATTAAACCACCTTAAGAAGTTGATATTATCACATAATCAGATTTCCAGTTTACCTGATGAGATTGGTACTTTGAAATCTTTAGAATTATTATGGGTTGATGATAATCAGCTTACATCTTTGCCAAGATCATTAAATTATTTGAAAAATTTAAGAGATCTTGATACATCAAAAAATAGACTCCCCAAAGTTGAGGGTTAATTTAAAGAAGAAGTTGATTTATAAATTAAAATTTTATTTCTTTTTAAAATGATGAAGGATAGACTAAAGTCTTGTTTATAGACTGATTTAATTTCAAGTAAGATTAAGCAATTTTTATCTTCAATTAGTAATTTTTCCTGTTTTCCTTAATTTTAGGGGGTAAAAATTAAATTATACTAACTATACAATTCATAAATCTTCTATTCATTCTATTATCATATTCTTAAAAAAAAGCCCTGTATCAGTTAATATTTAAAAATTTAACTCTTTTTCATAATTTGAAGTACAGAAATAGATTTAGATCCTTATTAAAAGCCCTCTTTTAAAAATTGAAAATGTTTAAAACTCTATTATAAGTTTATTGAATTTTATACTACTAATTTTTCGAACCCCATGATCTCCAGACGTATAAGAACATTCAATTAAACCTGCTTCTTCAAGTTTCTTAACTTGGGCACTTATATTGGCTTCAGTCATATTTAAGTTAGCGGCGATACTCGAAACATCCATCGGCTCTTCTTGAATGCGATGGAGTATATTACGTCTTGTTCGTGAGGAAAGGGCCTTAACAATCTTTTCAATTTGCTCATCTGATTTTATAGATATTGATTCAGCTTTATTTTGCAAATGGACTTCTAAAATACCAGTTTCTGTAATTTCCATTACTTTTTATCCAACCCTTAATAACTTTCTAATAGTTATATACAAGTTATATACATAAAACCAATATATTTATATTTAATCAGTGTATCATTTGTAATTCTGTATTACATATTATTACAATATTTACAATTGATATTGAAAATTAGTATTAGTTATTTTCCTTAGAAGAATGATTTATTAAATAAATAAAACAAAATATAAAATTAAATTTTTTGAAGATTCTTAAACTTAAAGGACTGAAACGCTCCCTCAATCTTGGGTTTATAAAGCGAGTTGGCCTGCAAATTGGTAATATTATATTTAGAATACACTTTGAGCATGATGTTAAAATATATTAAGATTTTATATAAAAATTATTAAAAATACCATGAAATTCCCATTAAGATAAAATTTCATGAATTTTTATGATTTTGTTATCTTTTTTGTTAATTTCCCAAAAATACTAATCAATATCAATATTTGAAAAATTGCTCATAAAGTTTATATGAAGCTTATTAAAAAATATATCAATATGTTTGCAGTTTAAATATATATTAATATTTTCTTAAGTCTTAGATCTTATATTGAACTTAATTTAA
>JAZGEW010000143.1:0-3210 GCA_036478875.1 Promethearchaeia archaeon
ATAATTAATTTTATTATTATGAAATTTCAATAGCGATTTCTACGTTTCAAATAAAAGTTTTATTTTAATCGTTGTTTTATCTAAAAGGTTCCTTCTTATCATTTCTGAATCGGCTTCCGAAGTATAATATTTTTGCTTTAAAAAATTAATTCTATCCAACAGATTATCAAAGATCCAAGTAATTTTTGCCCCTTCCCTGTATTCAAATAAATCTTTTTTTAAAATCTTCAAAATCGGTTTTATTGATGATTTTGTTAAACTTTGATCTATATTTGGGATAGTTGCTTTAGATTCGTCGTAATAAGCTAATAGAATAAAATGCCTCTCGTAGTTTTTTATATCGATATTTTTCAACATAAATTCTCCATTAGTTGCAGCTATTTTAAAATATTTTAATTTTTGTAAGCCTAAACTGTTAACTGTCCTTAAGAGGGCAGTACTAACTAACGAAAACATAGCACCTATTGCTAATGTATTTAATTCAGTATTAGAATGTTCTGAAATTATCATTCCTTTCCCATCGATTACAAAACACGATTGAAAATCTCCTTGATATGATAATTCTTGTAGTATATCTTGTAAAATTTCTCCCTTACCCTTTTCTTCCTTTTTTATTTTAGAAATTTCATCAGTTTTTTGTTCCGTCTCTCTAATAAATTTTTCTTGATATTTTAGTCCGCTCTCAAAGTCTAACTTTTCTTTTTCTAATTCTATTCTTTTACTCTCAATATCACGTCTGTTTTTATCTAATGATCTTTCCATTTTCTTTAACTTTAATTCTAATTTCTGTATGTCAATCTTTTTTTCTTCCATTGATATGCTTAAATCCTTAAACCGTTCTCTTGCTTCATCTAATTTTTTAGTTTTTACATTATATTCGTTTTTACTGGTGTCTAACAGCTGAGTTTTTTCATAAACCTCTCTTACTTTTTCATCAAATTCAATTCTCTTTTCTATTAAGGCACGGTTTCTATCTTCATATTCTTGCGTTGTTTCTTCTAATTTACTATACCTTGCGTTGTATTCTTCAATTTTCTCTTCTAATTGGATTATTTTTTTCCTTTGCAACGATTCCAATTCGTTTACTAGCATAATTTTATGTTCAAAAACTTCATTTTCTTCTTTTTCGAAAGCTTCAAAGGACTCGTTTAAAGTCTCAGCTTCAATTTGATCTTTTACCATATCAGTAAAAGGATCCTCAATAATGTTTTTAACATCAGGGCTAGTATCCCGATCTTTTATCATATCAGTAAAAGCATCTTCAATAATGTTTCTAACATCAGGGCTAAGATCACTATCTTGATATAATTTTTCCTTTTCTTTTAGGATTTCCAAGCTATTATCTTTTTTGGAATTTTCTTCTATTTGTTTCTCTTTTAAATTATTATTTTCTTCATTGTAAACCAATTTTTCTCACCATTCTTATTATTATTTAATTGATTAACAAATTATAATAAAGAGCCGATACTCTCTAATAACTCTTCAGTGTTAATTTGTTGAGTTAGTTTATTTATTTCTTTAATGGTATTGTTTACTTCAAAATGGATTAATCCAATATTTAACCTTTTAGGAAATATGATTTGCAGAAGAATATTAGAATAAGCTCTTGTAATCAAAACCGTAAAATTTTCATCAATATCTTGGCTTAACCCCGCATCAATCTTTATTTGATTTAAAATTTTATTAGCATTAATAATTTCTATTCCTCTTTCAGCCATTGATAAGATACTAGCAGATATAGCAGCAAAATTAGTTCGAACATCTATCTCTTCTTCATTTTGTTGACTATTGGTTGCGATTACTAAACCATCCTCCGTTATTAAACTTGAGCTTGAAACCTTTAGTTTAATAAGAAGGGCATCTAATAATTTTATTAATTTATCTATTATTTCTGACATAATTCTGATCTTTTTTACTCAATTCAAGTATTTCATTAACATTATATTGTGAAATTAAATTAAAAAAAAAAATTATTTGTTTATTATTTATATTTATCCTAGAACCATTTTGATTTTATCTAAAGCAGTATTTAGTTCGTAATCAATTAAACCTATTTTCGCACCTGCGGGTGCTAATGCAATCAAGACTGCTTGTGCTAATTGATTCACTACAATTAACTTTTCAGACGCCATAATCGTAATTGATCCTGTCTTTCCAGTGTTTAATGTTTCAGCGACTCTAGATCCCACCGATGTTAAAGCAGCAGTCATAGCTGCTACTGCTCGTTCATCGACATCACTATGTAAGGCACTTGCCATCATCTGTCCTTTTAATGATATTATGGCACTATTAGTAATTTCTGAGTTCTTTTCTAAATCAAATAATATTTGTTTAATTTTTTCTGATTTTGCACTCACTCTTTATCTCACCTTTTTCATTCTTTTTTTTCATAAAATTCACAAGAATCTTTCTCTTGTGCCGAAACATAGATATTCTTCTTCTCACACCATACTAAACCTGCAGAATTCACTGTTCCAGCAAACACACAATCCGATTTTACCATTTTTTTATCCCTCTGGTTATTCTAATTTTATGGTAAAAATAGAACTATTTTCTTTAGGTTTCCATAGACATTTTTCTATAAAGCCCTTTTTACCCGTTTTTGATTCAATAGCACTATATAAAATTCCCATCATCGGACATGGTGGTATGAAATTTGGATCATTACCTCGAAATATCGTTGTTGCAGGGCCAAAGATGCATTCTCCAAGATCTATAACTATATTATCATCGGATACTTCGATAATATCTGCCTTCTGACAAAAACCAATTTCTTTAATTTTGCTAGCGAAATCCTCAGTAATCGATTTAACATCTGAGCCTTCTATTTTCATTCCAGTATCATCTAACATGCTTTTAGCACTACTTGCAAACACATTAGCTAATTCATTCCATACCAAGGGAATATTTAATCCCATATTTATCATCGTCATTCCCATCGCTACTAGTGTTGTATTTGACATATCTAACAATTGCTTATAATTTGGCATTTTTTACACTTCTTTTTTTATTTTTTGTTTTGTTTTTTTTGCTTTACATTTTATTTTATTTAGTATTTTTTAACGATTTTTAAATTTCCTTCAATTTTTTTAGTAAATATGTCTAAAAGATTTATAAAATAATTCATATTTAAATGTTTTTATTTTTTTTTTTTAAGTTCAATCTTATTTTGATATAATTTTTAATAAATTAATACATTTTTAGATAATT
>JAZGEW010000144.1:0-39214 GCA_036478875.1 Promethearchaeia archaeon
ATCCGATTTAACTTAAAGCTTTATACTTTCCTTTTAATCAAGTTTAAATATTTCAATTTTTATTTGTTTATAAAAAATCGTTATTATTATTTTTATAAAACTAGATTAGTGTATTTATCCAATGACGACAAAAATTACATTTATAGGCAAGCCCGCGGTCGGAAAAACAACAATAAAAAAGGTCATATTTGAGGGAGAAGATCCGAATAAATTAGTTCTTTTCCCCCTTGAAGCAACAATAGGAATAAAATATTCTATTCATGAATTTATGGATTCTAAAATTGTTTTAATAGACACACCAGGACAATCTTTGTCAGATTTATTAGAAGATGAAGAAAAGCAAAGAAAGTCTTTTGAAAATTCTAATGCGATAATTTATATTTTCGATTATCCGACTTACATAGAAAACTCAGAAGATATAATTAATGACATTAGAAGTATTTATAATATTAATAGAAAGCATGAATTTGGGGCTAAAATCATTTTATTTTTACATAAAGTTGATCTCATAATTGCTAAAAAAATTGGTTTTAAACTCGCAATTGTTAAAAAACAGATTAATAAATTGTTAAGTCTACCTGATGTATTACCTATTCATTTCACGAGTCTACATCCAAACTTAATATATACAATTTATAATGCTTTATCTGACACAGTTGGGATTTTTTCAGAAGAAATTTCAAATTTAAAGGATATACTTAAAAATTTAACTATGGATTTATCTAAAACAATTTGTTTGGTATCTAACAAAGAAGATAATCTAATAATCCAATTAATGTCAGATGATTTTGATACAACTATCCTCTTTTCCCTTTATGAAAAAATTTATAAACTAAGTAGGTCACCAGAGGATTCTTTATCTAAGAACAATTTAATCCCCTTAGGTTCTAAGTTATTACATGCAGTAAGGGTAGACATATCTCCCTTTAATACAAATTTTAAAAACATAACATTTTTATCTGAAACATTAGAAATAAATGAATTAATTCACCTAGTTGGAGATCTTAAAGAAAAGTTAAGTTGAATCGGAGATTATAAATATGTTACGGCAAGTATATATACTTCATAATGATGAGATTCTATATCATAAAACTTATGCAAGGGCGATTGATGCTTCTTTTTTTACTAAAGTGTATTCTAAAGTTAAAGAAGATGCATTTTCGATGAATGGGCGTGAAATTGGAATCTATGAGTTTTTTGAGAATTGAATTTCATATATAGTTGATAAAGATCTAAAATTAATTTTTCTTCTCATTATTGGATTCTCGGATGATTTTGAAAGTATTAAACCACACTTAAAGAACTTGAAGAAAAAATTTTTAGTTTCTTTTGGGCAGAGTATCAAAAATAATAACACATCCTTAAAACATGAAGAAATCGATGCTCTTATTGATGCAATCCAAAGAAATTTCAAAGCAAAAATCTCTATTGTGGGGTGTTCAGGAGTAGGGAAAACAACAATTACTAGTTTAATTAAAGCTGAAGAGGCTCCTATTGAACATATACCTACTATAACTGGTAAGGTTGCGACAATTAAACTTGAGGATACGAATCTTTATTTATGGGACTTCGCCGGACAAGATGACTTTGATTATCTTTGGGAAGATTTCATGAAAGGTAGTGATGCTATACTTTTAATGACAAATTCTACTCAGGAAAATATTGAGAAACGTAAAAAATTTGTAGATATTGCTATTAAGGGGTTCCTTATTCACGTTTAGCAATCATTGCAAACAAACAAGACTTATCTAATGCAATGAAAGTAGAAGAAATCGAAGAAATGATGGGTCAAAAGACTTATCCTATGATTGGAATCGATCCAAATAACAGGGATAAAATAATTAGGATAATTGCAGATCTTTTGGAAATAGATCCTCACGTATCACCATTATTAAAACCAATATTTGAAAGAGAACTTTTAATACATAAAGGGAAGAATGCATTAGATCAAGGGAACCTTGAAGAAGCTGTAAAATTTTTCGATAGAATTAGTAGTATTTGCATTGAAATAGGAGATCAAGGGCAAGCTAATGAATTTAAAAATAAAGCAGATAAATTACGATTTTTTATAAATTAGATTTTTACAAATTTCCTTAAATTTCTTTTATTGCAAGTCATATTGGAATTAAATAGGAATCTTTTTACGGAAATCTATCGTTTTACTCAAGTTTAAATACATTCGATTTTATTTGAATATAAAAAATATTTATTATTCTTATTAAAAAATATAATTATAGAAATAAGATGAAGAACTATGGTAACTAAACGTGTTGCCTTGGTGGGTAAACCAGAAGTAGGTAAGACTACAATTAAGAAAGTAATCTTTGAGGGAGAAGATCCTAATGAATTAGTTCTTTTCCCTCTTGAGGCAACAATAGGAATAAAATATTCTGTACATGAATTTATGGATATGAGAATAAGTTTATTAGACACTCCTGGTCAATCTTTACCTATCCTATTACAAGACGAAGAAAAACAAATTACTTCATTTGAAAATACTAGTACAATAATCTATATTTTTGATTATCCAACTTGGATTACTGATTCTCAAGATATTATCGATGATATTCAAACTCTTTACAAAATTAATAAAAAACATAATTTTGGATCGAAAATCGTTCTGTTTTTACACAAAGTTGATCTCTTACTAGATAAAAAGATTGGGAGTAGACTTGATCTTATTGGAAAACAAATAAATAGACAATTAGATTTACCAGAAGATTTTCTGATATATTTCACTAGCTTACACCCAAATTTAATCTACACCATTTATAATGCGATTTCAGAAACGTTTAGTAATTTTTCAGAAGATACTTCAAAATTGAAAGAAATTATCAAAAAGACAATAAATAATTCATCCAAAACAATTTGTTTCGTTTCTAATCAACTAGATAACCTAATTATTCAATCTTCTAGTCCAGATTTTGATACAACTACTCTTTACTATTTATATGAGAAGATCTATCAATCTAGTAAAACTCCAGAGCAACCACTTTCAAACAGCAAGTTTATAAACGCAGGATCTAAATTATTATATATGTTAGTTGAGGATATTGGTAAATTTCATCCTAACTTTAAGAATTTGTTATTTTTCTCCGAAACATTGAAAGAAAATGACTTAAATGAATTTGTCAATGAAATTGAGAATAAATTAGACCAAATTTATAATTAATTGAAAAATAATTGAGAAACAAGGCATGTTACGACAAGTTTACATAATTTTAAATGATAACATAATATATCAAAGGAATTATGCTGAAGGTTTAGACGATTCTCTCTTTTCAAGTGTCTTCTTAAATATTAAGAACTCTGCTTTTTCTAAATTTGGCGAAGAAACTGCATCATATGAGTTTTTTCACTATAGACTTTCATTTATTGTAGAGAAACATTTAAACTTAATTCTCCTTTTTGTAACTGGCTTAGGGGATGAATTTAAGAATATTAAACTTCAATTACAAAAATTTAAAAAAGAATTCTTAGAATTTTTTGGAGACAACATAAAAACTGAAACCCCAACAATAATCCCTAATGTTCTTGACCCAATTATTGATGCAATTCATAGAAATTTAAAACCTAAAATATCTATTGTAGGTTTTTCTGGAGTAGGGAAAACAACTACCACCAAACTTATAAAATCCGAAGAAATTCCTACGCAGCATATTCCTACTATTACAGGTGAGGTTGCAACTATTAAAATCGGTAAATTACACTTCTTTCTCTGGGATTTTGCAGGACAAGAACAATTTGATTTTCTTTGGGAGAAATTTATAATGGGGAGTGATGCTGTTCTCTTAATGACAGACTCAACACTGGAAAACCTTGAAAAAAGTAAATATTTCTTTGAGTTAGTAAACAGGGTAATACCTTATGCTCGTTTAGCAGTTATCGCAAACAAGCAAGATCTCCCCGGGGCATTGAAGATTGATGATATTGAGAGATTGATGGGGCAAAAAGCATATTCCATGATTGCTATTGATCCGAATAATCGACCAAAAATGATTCGTATTATAGCAGATGTTTTAGATATGGATGCAAAAGTATCACCATTACTTAAACCTATTTTTGAAAGAAATGTGCTTATGAATAATGTGCAGGAAGCTCTGGAACAAGGAGATTTTAAACAAGCAGTAGAATTTTTTGAGGAAATAAGTAATATTTGCCTAGAACTTGGAGATGATTCGCTCTCACTTGAACTTCAAGAGAAAGCTGATAAATTAAGAAGCTTTCTGGGATAGTTACCACGTTCTTGTCAGATTTTGTAGAAACGCTAAAACTTCATTCTTTCCAATTGGTACAATATCAGAACGAAAAATAATTTGTTTCTCTTTATATGGAATTATAAATTTCATATCAACAGGTTCTTCTGTTTCTAAAGCCTTTTCTATCTTGAATAGAATCTCGTCAGCGATTGCTTTTGGTACTATATCATAAACGCTTTTTCCGATGAAATTTCTTGTAGATGGTGCACTTTCAAATATTTTATCAATTTTTTTATCTAGTTGTGCATCAAGAAAAATCCCATCCAAAGATATTCGAAATATTGAGAATGGAATGTGTTTAAGAAGAATTGAATTTTTAGCTTCACTTTTTTTCAAATCATTTTGATTTTTAAGTTTATCTATTGCAGCCCCTATCTCCAAGGCGATAGAAATAATTAATTCCATATCTTCAGCAGATATAATTGTTTGATCATTTAATATCATATTAATTGATCCAATAATTTCAAATTTTGAAAATAGTGGGATTATTGCTCCAAAAATAGTTTCAGAACCTTTAAAAAATTGTTTTACAACATCCGGAAAATTCTCATTGAAAAGAGCTACTCCTTGTGAAAAAACAATTGCATATGGATTTTTGTTAATATCTATATTATTATTGTTTTCAAAAAAGAATTGTGGAAGTCCTTTATGAGCTATGATTGAAGCAATATTTTGGGTTTTATCTACCAAGTAGATGTAACAACCTTTAAGATTTAAGAAATCAATGATTGAGTTTATTGTTTTGTTAAGCAAATCAGACAAATTAGTAGCCTGATTAGCGATGCTTATAAAATTATTCAGTGTATCAATTTTTTTTGCATGGCCCTTAAGTTTTTCTTCAATTGAATACAAATCTGTAAAATCATGGAAAAGATATTGAATATAAAATTCTTCCCCTAACTTTATCTCATTGACACTGACTTCTAGATATAACAATGTATTTGTTGATTTTTTCATTCTTGAAATTATCGGGGGTGGTTGATCTATTAAATGTTTAATCATGTTTGGATCAACTAACCCCTCATCGAATAAATCAAATTTCAAGGCTTCGATTCCAATGATTTCTTCCCTTGTTTTTTCTACTAATTTTTCTGCTTCTAGATTAATGTCAATAATAACCCCTGTATCGCGATTAATAATAAATATCGCATCCCTAGCTGCTTGGAATAAAGCCTGATATCGATGTTCTGCCATTTCTAATGTTTTAATTACTGGTTTGATTGACTCAAAATAAGAAAAGAAAAAATTTTGAATTTCTTTTAGCTTGTTGAGATCTGCTTTGTGATCTTTTGGTTCATAATCGAATGCTAGATACGCTTCTTCAAAGTTGATAAGATAATTTGCAAAACCTTCGAGAAGTTTATTAGCAAGCATTAAACTTATCTGAGTTTTAACGTCAGTTATTAATGTGATTAAAAAACTTTCATATCCCCCTCGCGCAAATATATTAGGTTGTTTGAAGAATAAATTAGCTGTCTTAATCTCCTTAAATATGTGAATAAACACACCTTTTGTTGGGAGCTCTATTAATGAAGGAATGTCTTGTATGAGTTTATCATCTAATGAATTTGGCGCTTTCAAAAAAATATTTGGCCCAAACAGAGGATCGAAACGAACAAGAAGCAATCCAATCAAAATTTTTCACTAAAATATTGTTGTTTTCAGATTTTTAATTAATAATAGAATTATAAAACTTTATTGTTATAAATTTATTTTTAAATGGTGCTTATCTTAAGTTATTTTATTAAATTTTAAAGCTCACTAAAAATAGTGACAATTATTGTTGAGGAGTTTATTTTAATTTACATTTAACTTCATTTTAAGACAATTGTACTACTTTTATAAATCTATAAGGAAATATTATAAAAGGATTAATTTTTTTCATTAACATGGAGGATTTGAATATATATCTACAACCAACTGAATTTTTTAATTTTAATAAAAAATCCGTGAGTAATAAAGCTTTTGAAATTACTCGCGGTTTAGAAACAGAAAAAGAAAAAGCTGTTGCTCTATTTTACTGGGTGAGGGATGAAATTAAGTATAATGCATTTTCATATTATCCAAAAATTAAAGCGAATCTTAAAGCGTCGGTAACTATGCGAAGAAAATATGGGTTTTGTATGTCTAAAGCCACACTTTTATCGACTTTGGCACGAGCAATAGGGATTCCTGCTCGTATTCATATGGTTGATATTATTAATCATAAAATATCTCAAAAGCTTGTTGATCTAATGGGTACAAAGGCTTTTCATTGCCATGCATATAGTGAGCTATTTTTAAATGGGAAATGGATAAAAGCTGCACCTATTTTTGATAAAAAGACTTGTATAAAGGGAGATTTTTTTCCTATGATCGAGTTCGATGGAGAAAATGATGCTTTATTTGCCCCATATGATACAGAAGGGAAAAAATTTGTAGAATATATAGGAGATTGGGGTACTTTCGCAGATGTGCCACAAAAGAAGATTGATCAAATATTTACAGAAAAGTACCCAAAGAGGTATAATGATAATTTATCTCAGATTCACACAAAACCAAATAAAAAAGAACCTTTATCTCTGGATAAATAAAACTAGTAAAAAATAAATTGAAATCTTAACTAAAATAACTTTCTTTTAATCCTAATTCTCTTAAATATATTTTATACTTTCCTAATTTCCCTCCATAATTACCAGCAGAAATTTTAAGTAATCCCTCCATGTTTAATATCCCCTCAATTACGTGTAACATTGTGTTTTTAATAACATCAATATCTAAAGCGTTAAATACTATTTCAGGAATGGAATTGACACCTTCTGGAACTTTAGACTCTTCGTTTGGTATTTTACCCCTCAATGTTGGACAGTATGGATGATTTGTTGTAGGACCAATTTCAGGAAAATTTGTTTCTATTTTAGATCCTGCAGAACACACCTCAAAAATACTACTTACATTATCAATTTCATATATTATCTTAACAGCTTCTCGTCCTACTTTAATTCCAGAATCAACTGAGTCACAGAATAACCATAAATTTCCCCCCATTACACTCTTAGAGTAAGAGAGTTCTTGTTCTATTAAGAAGTCATACCCCATCATGATAGGAATAGAAATCATTTTTCTTTCAAATTTAATTATTATATCCTCATAACCATCTCCACAATGCCCAACATTATCCATCATATTAAATTTCATTTCAGTTTTATGTGGATAATAATCGAAAACAGCTGTAGTTGGAATTACTAAAATTCCTTGTCTCAAACGTCTACCTAATTGCTCATAAAATTTAGCTATAGCTTTTTTACCTGTTCCATTAACCCATAATTGAATAATGGCTCCTACTCGCCCATCAATCGTTTCCTTCTCTGTAAGCCATCTAACAATACCACCTTCAGCATCTCCAAAAACTGTAGAGGGTAAAGCGGTAAAAAAATTAGCCGCTTTGTTTAAAAAATTGACATCTTGAGCAGTTACCATTAATTGACAACAGAGACCCTCAAAAGCTTCACAATAAGTATCTTCTATAATTGCCATACATATCACATCTATATTATTACTGAAAAGATAAATACTTAATATTATCCTATTTACTTATTAAGTCTAAAAAATTTACTAAAATACTAAAATAAATTTATCAGAGATTTAATAAAGATTTAATAAAATGCCAAAAGCCATAATACTTTATGAAATCGATTCTTCATTTGGACCCAATATTATCGCAGAATATTATTTAAAGCAAGATGATAAAATACCTCCTGCCGTTTTAAAGGAATTTTCAGATAAACATGTTAAGAAAGAATTATTTGATGCAACAATCTTTAAAGAGGATAATCGATATTTTTCAAAAAAAATTAATGCTGAATCTCTAAATAAAGATAATCTTTTTCTTAGCTTTATCTTACAAGAGGGAGAAGATGTAGTCTCTTTGAAAAGTATATTTGAAAATCTAGAGGAAAAAACGGTCCAAAATTTCACTGATGATAAAAATAAGATGAACAAATTTCTACAAAATGCATTAAATTCAATAATGAGCTTATTACAGAAACTGCAAGAACCGAAAATTGTAAAAGAAACTATTAATGAGAGAACTAAAAAAATGCTTGATGATGGAAAATTAGCTCAAGCACGTGAGTTGATAGACCTGGGAGAAGATATTCCTGAAAAATTAGCAGCTGAAGTAAAATCAGCAGAACAATTTTTAATCAACGAGTTTTATAGAAAAGCTAAGAAAAGTTTTTTAAAAGCAGCTGAATTTGCTAGTCTCATACAAGAAGATGAAATTGGTTCATTTCTAAAAAATAAGGGAGAACAAGTAGGGTTATTTCCTGAATTAATAAAAGAACGGGAAAGTCTAAATAAGCAATTAGAAAAAATTTTTAATGATATTGACATAACTCAATTAAACGCATATAACAACCTCATCGGACCAATAGATAGATTAATTGAGATTTCACATTCATTTGAAGATCATGAGCTAATTAATAATTTAACGAAATTGAAGAATATTTCTCAAAGGGCTTCACGATTAACGAAAGAACTGAACGATTCAGATGAAAAAATAAGAGAATTTATAAAAAAAATTTAAATTTGTAAATTTATTCAAGTGATTCTTCATCAGAAGGAATTTCTTCGGCCTTTGGCACATAATCTCCAATGTCCTTAAAAATTATTTTACAAATATCCCAACCCTCTTTTGTTGGATATTTTAACGCATTCGCGATTAATTTTTCTCCAATATCATTATTCAATTCTACTCTATGGATATTTGGATTATCCTTCAAAATCATCTCATATTTTGCGCCTCCCGTACCTTGAGGAACAATTAAAAGTGCTGAATCAATTGCGCTTTCTGTAATAGCATCTTTTAGTCGTTTGGCAGCATAATATCCTGCTACACCAGCACTTCTGTCAAAAGTTTTAATCGACGGTATTTCCAAACCCCATTTCTTGCCTTCATATTCGATCACAGCAGCTAAAGTTTGTAATCTTTTTCCAAGCTTGAATTTAAACTCCATCTGTGTCTTGAATTTTTTTTCTTTAATTTCTCCAACCATATCTATGCATTTTAAAGTAGCACCAGCGACAGATTGAGGATTTACATCGATTGAATATTCTTCTTCTGCTAAAATATCCTCGATTGTTTTCTTAATAACTTCTCTTGGTTTAGAAAAATCTACAATTTCCTCTTCAATTTCTACTCGGGGAGTCGGGGAGGCTACAATCTCAACCCCAACTTCCAGTAATTCTTCAACTGTCATTTCCTCCATAACTACTTTATCAATGAATCTTCTACAAAGTTTTATAGAATTTCTTTGATTTCCTTGTGTTTTCTCATATATTAGTTCGATTAATTTTTCATTTAATGGAAATAACGGATATAAAGGGGGATTCAGATTATTATCTTCCCAGAATGCCTCCATAGATTTTGAGAAAAAAATCTTTAAGTCATTTAAGCTAAATGGTCTTAATTCTTGTTCAGGCTCCATTCGAGATCTTAATGGGGCATCTGCAATCTCTATTATTCTAGGCCAAATTTCTTTCAGTACAGCAATAGTAATAACTAATCCTTTAACCTCATTATAGAGTCTTTTTAAAATTTCAAGAAATTTCCTTTCAGCAGATTCTCCAAACATTCTATATGGAGACTCTAATTCATCAAAATAGAGGATAAGCACTTTATCTAAATTCTCTGTTATGATTTTAATGAGGGCTAAACACACATCATCTTCTTCGACCACAGAATTTATCCCTAATTCATTTAAATCCTCATCTTCTAGACTTTCACCGAGAAGCCATCTTTCAGCAAGAGCTTTCTTATTTTTATCTAATTGATAAGTTACTAAAGCTTTAACACAATCAGCAAATACACCCGGGAATTCTCTAATCCCCTTTTGAATAACTTCTTCAATTTTGGGTTTTTGGAAAACCCCCTTTTTAATTCCACCCCATTTTCTCATCAATTTCTTAGAAACAATATCAAGCAGTTCTGCACCGAGCTCCTCAATAATACAGGTATAAACATGGAGTAAAACTCGTATACTTGCTGGAGGGCTTGGAACATATACAATAGTCCAATCAGTAGAAGTTGCTATTTTACTAGCATCAATTTCTTCTAATTCATCAGCATCTTCTAATTTTTTTCTATTTTCACGTTCTTTATCTTTAAATGAATGATACGCGTGTGTTTTACCTGTACCTGCAGAACCTAAGATTGGAATTAATCGCGAGCTTCGATCCCGATATGTTTGTTGTACGAGTCTATAGACTTCTCTATCTATATGACTTCTAGGGCGTGCAATATCAACTTCATCGGGAATATCTCCTCTTGATGCAAAATTTGAAAAAGGTAAAAGTGGACTCTCGCGTAATACTTCAAGATACATTTGCTTTTCATCTTCACTTAGCTCACTATACATAAAATTTCAAACCACAGTATCTATTTATAGTATTTTTAATAACTTAGTTATTATGTAGAATGTAGAATAAATTTATTAATCCAAACAATTTTTTCTAGAATATAAGCTAATTAGTTTTTAGCTATTATAATAATTAATTAAAAATATTGCCTATTAAATTTAATTGATATTGTAAGATTCATTTGCCTTATTAAGAGGAACATATATGCCAAAAAAAAATAGGGATAAAGATGAGGATGAAGAAAAAAAAGATCCTTTTGATTTTTTTAAATTCTTTGAGGATCCAAACAAATTTTTCAGTGATCCTAATAAATTTTTAATAGATCCTAATAAACTATTTCAATCTAAGCAGTTTCGACACATGTTTAAGGGCATTTTTGAAAAAATCATGAAAAATTTGCCATCTGAATTTCAAAATCTTTCTCCTGAAGAGATTATGAGTGAATTTAATAAGAATAAATCCAGATTTGGTTTTCCAATGACTTATGGGTTTAATATTAATATTGGTAAAGATGGCAAACCAACTATAGATTCTTTTGGGAATGTTAAAGCAAAACCATATTCAGGAGATCCAGAAGTTAAAAATGTTAGAGAACCATTGACAGAAGTAAATGAACAAGGTGACCAGATAATAATTATATGCGAAATGCCTGGTGTTACGAGAGATGAAATTGAATTAAAAGCTACTACACGATCATTAACGATATCCACGGAATCTAAGGATAAAGGTCGAAACTATTATAAAGAAGTTGAGCTGCCTTCACCAATTAATTCAGATTATGCACGAGCAAGATATACTAACGGAATTTTGGAAGTAAAATTAAAAAAAATTGATGAGAAACAAACAAATATTAAGATAGATTAAAAATATCTTCGCTAATATAGTTTTTCAGTAATAATTGGATTTCTATTTTTTAAAAATTGTTTAAATCAATCTTATTAATTTTATACAAATCTTTATTAATTTCCTTAACAAATAAAATCTTAATCAATTTTAAAATAGTTGAAAAAATAATGTCTGAAAAAGCAGAATTTTTATCTAAAAAAGCGTTAATGATAATCGGAATTACGTGGTTAGCTATATTACTAATTGGTTTAATTTTATATTTCGCTGGTCTTAACGAAGCGTTTTATTCGGATAGTTCTACTATTCAAACTGTGTTCAATGTTATTACTTACTTTGGTGACCCTATAGTCCTCATAATAATCATAGCGATTTTGTATTTGGGCTACAATAAGAAATTTGCTAAAAATTTAACCTTAAGTCTACTTATTTCCTATTATATTATGGAATTTGTTAAAGAAATAATTCAAGATCCTCGACCAGCAGAAAATGTAGATCCTGCTGAAGATTATGGTGTTATAGAACCAAATTATGGCTTTCCATCAGGTCATGCTCAAAATAGTGTTGCTTTTTGGGGATATTTAGGAAAAAAATTTAAAGATAATTATAAGCCTAATGATATCCCTATTATTCCGGTAATACTTTCAGGTTTAATCTTTCTTATCGCAATATCAAGAACTATAATTGGTGTACATGATTTACAGGATATGATTGGAGGATTATTAATAGGGATTGGAATGCTGTTATTATTTATCTATTTAGAACCAATATTAACAGAACAATTTAATAAACTTAGCTTTATTGCCAAAATAATATTGACTGTAGTTGTTTCTGTCGCATTATTTCTTGTTGGGACTTTAATATTTCCAATGGCAGGCTTAGGCTTAGCTATTTCACCCACTCCTGACCCTTACTCTGACGGAGGCGCTTTCGGTCTCGTTGCAGGTGTTTTATTAGGTTTTGGAGTAGGATATCTTTTAGAAAACGAATATGTTAAGTACGACCCATCTCAGTTGAGCAATAAAGAGAAGGTTCTTAACGTAATAATAGGTTTAGTAATTGTACTAGTTATCTTTATTCTTCTGGATTATATATTGGAGATCAACAGCGTTTTTTATAGATTTTCTCGGTATGCAATATTAGCCTTTGTTTTAACCTACATAGTTCCTTTAATTTGCACAAAAATCAATAAATAATTTTAGTTCTTTTTTTTCATTTTATTCAAAATTGAATAAAAAAAATCAAAATTTATACAGATATTTTTGTTGTTCTTCTAGCGACTTCTTTTAATAGAATTCGATTTACTAATGTTTTGTCGCTCTTTTTTATCTGATTGTAGGGAGTTACAATTTGATTTATATAAATATCATCCCTTCTAGGATGTGACATAACTTCCTCTAGTATCATCTTAAATTTATGAAAAATTTGTGATATATAAAATTTCCTATTTTTCATATGACAAAAAGGACTTTTCAATTTTTCATTGAATAACTCTCTTAAGTTCGATACGTTAGAATTTTATCTTTGATTTTTTGAATAAAAATCTGGTCAATTTTATTCTCATCTATAAATATTTTTTCATATTTAAAACCAGCTCTGTCTTTATGACCTCCACCATAAAAATTTCTAGCCAATTCCCTACAATTAACATAATTACTATGTAGAATTATTTCATTATAACGTGAATCAATTCCAATAAATACTTTTGCATCAGGATAACTTTCTTTAAGCAATAAAGATAATTTTCCTCCTCCAATTTTTGCGAAGGAAATTACAACTTTCCCAAATTCTTCTATTTCTAATAAATATATGTGCTCTAAAGCAAAGTTGGTTTGTTCTTTTTCCCATTTCTTTAAATTTATCAATTGATTAGAATACCACTTATTTTCGAAAATCCCATTAGCCATTAACTTCACAATCTTTTTCTTAATTTCATTTAATTCAGAACCTCTGTTATAAGCAATAATCGATTGAAGATTAGATGCAATTTGATAATTTTTAGTATCGAAATCAATGTCTCTAGAAAATTTGGCTATTTTTTTGGCAATTAAATCGTCTGGTAAATAATAATCTTTTAGAATTTCTGCGCAACATCGATTCGGATCATTAATGTATAACTCAAGGACTTTCTCTAATTCATTTTTATAATTAATATTTATTAAGTGATGATCAAACCATAATATCTTCCCTGACTTTTCTTTAAATCTTTTAAAAAGTGGATAGAGTTTTTTAAAATCATCATTAAATCCAATATCTGAGATAATTAACTGTTCTGGAAGAAATTCAACATCTAAAATTTCTCGAATTTTACCAATAAAATTAGTATAATGAGCGTAATGCAGATTTAATTTAACCTTATTATTTTTAAGAAAATGATTGAAATATCTTTGAATTATCGCTTGAGAACCCAATCCATCAAGATCTAATTCATGAGTAAGAGAAACTATCATATTCTTTATAATCTTCTACACTATTGTTGATAAAATAAACCTAGAGATAAGTTGTTTTCAGAATAAACGTAAATATGGTTCAATTTTCTTTTTTGCTTCAATATTTGTAATACATTCTAAGATTCTCTTTGATAATTCCTTTTTTTTTTTAAAATATAATTTCATTATCTCTTCTAAAGATTTTACAGGATATATTTCCACTAAAGCAAGATCTCTTCTTGAACAACCATTACGACGCATGCAACAGTAGGAAAGTGAGCCAAAGCATACTATCTCTGAATCCCAATTATTTTCTTTCGAAAATTCCTCTTTAACTCGTATAAATTCTTCAGAACTCAGCTCTAGCTCATTTAATATATCATCCCTTCTACATATAAGAGCATGTGCTAACGTATAACCAGGTTTGCAACAAAAAGTCAATCCTCGGTAATCAGCATTCATACAAATATGTATTGGAGCATCCTTCCATCCCGGGACGTCTCTAAGCTTTTCAGGATCTAAATTTACCATGTTTTTCTCGGAATTTTTTTTAATAATATAAGAAAATCCATAAGATCATTTTAAATTTCTATTTTTAAAATAAAACTTTAATGTTTAAAAAAAAGGGAATTTAAACTATGTATATAGATGATCATTTGAATCATAAAAAAGAAAGGAGGGCTCGGTACGGGAATTGTCCCGCAAATAATATATTTTTTTGCGTTTGAACCCGTCTTTCCCCAGCTGTGAGAATATTCTCACACTTCTAGGGATTCACAGTCCCCAATACTAACCACTATACAAACCGAGCCGTTGTCTGTTTTTATGATAATAAAACTTAATGTATCCTTATAAAAAAATTTAATTATCTCTTTTAGTTTTCTCTTATAACAGATAGTATATAGTTTAGCAACTGGTCAATGGATTCATTTAGTTCTCCAGAGTTATCAACAACAAAATCTGCCTCTGGAAATCGCTGAAAACTTTTCGCTCTTTCTATTCTTTCTTTTAATACTTCTGATTTTTCTCTTCCTCGTTCTTTTATACGTTTAATGGTTGTTTCAAGAGGCACATATATGAAAACTACTTTAAGATTCGCATATAGTTTTCTTGCTTTTTCAACTAATGTTCGACTTACATTTACTAAAACGGGATGTCCCTCTTTAAGCCAGTTGTCGATTTCAATTGGAACCCCATAATCTAAATTGTAAATATGCCATTTTAATGCGAATTTGCCTTGTTGATCCATTTCTTTGAATTCTTCTTCAGTAATGCAATTATTATTCTCAAAATCAGAAGCTTCTCTTGTTATATATCTTTTTACTAAATATGCTTTCTTTAAATTTTTGGGAAATCTTTCTATAGTACGGGAAATTATCGAATCTTTACCAGAAGACGAGTTTCCTGTTATTAAAAATAATGTACCAGAATATTTTTTTGGCATTTTACACTACTAAGATTATTATTAATTTATAATCAAGTTAGTTTCTTACAGAATTTAAAACCTATATAATATTTAAATTCTGATTTAGTATTATAATATGCAAAATTAATGAGTATAGTAAAAATGAAAAAAAATTAAAGTATGACTAACGTTATAAATCTTACTAGAATTGTCATATTTGAAATTTTCCCACAATAATGGTGAAAAAAAGAATAAATAAAAATACAAAAATATCTGATATACCAGAGAGTTATCAGAGATATATAGACGAGATTCATTCAGTATCAAGAAGTAAAAAAGGGGGATGGGTCAGTAATAAGGAGATTGCAGAGAAACTTCAAGTAGAACCTGCCTCAGTAAGTGGTATGCTTGAAAAATTGAAAAAAAGAGGATTAATTAAATGGGAACCAAGAAAAGCCATAAGATTGACGGAAAAAGGGAAAAAAATTGCTAAACAATTGAATGAAACACACACTCTATTGCACCAATTTTTTGCGAAAGTTTTAAAAATTGAAGATCAAGAAGTTATTGAAAATCTATCTTGTGAAATAGAACATCATATTACTCGAGATGTCAAGAATTCATTAGAAGAATTTCTTTCACAATATTTAGATGATTAGATTTAATTACAATCTTTAATTCACTGAAACATCTCATTTATAAAAATTACATAAGAGTAATAAAAATGTCTGATGAATTAAAAGAACAAATAAATGAAGTTCGTAAACTATTTGAAAATTTTTCTAACTTTATTGAATTAGATAATTTCAGATCATTTCTGCTGTTTACTTTAACTAGCCAGGTTCCAACTAACATTTTGGCTCAAATGGGCTTAGGTGGGAATAAAGAGGTTATCAATTTACCCTATAATCCCGTTTTCAATATTTATTATCAGAAAATTAATTTGATATCAGTAGGATCACTAATAATTTATACAAAAAACGACCCGATTACTAGTAAATTTACTTTAGATAAAGATGATCCAATTATTAAAAACTACCTTAATGCTAATGAGATGAGTCTTGCTTTTCGTGGAAAAGAAAAGTTTCTTCTACCTAAGATTAGTGATTGTACTGCTTTTGAAGTTGATGAAAATTCGAAATTAACTATAAAAATTGATGATATATTTCATTCTTTAGAGAGTTTCTTAGCTGTTGTTGAACCAAACTTACTTTTTGTTGTTGATGCTACTAGTGAATCAGAACCTGACTTAGTTTTCACATTTAATATGATGCCACAGATACCAAGCCGTATGGATCAAAAGGTGTTAAAAATTGATGTATTTTTTGATAATGATCATAAAACAAAAGATAAAGTCTATTTAAAGCGAGAAGAAGATTTTACTTTAAAATACTTGAAAGATATTAAAGAAGTAAGTCATAGTGATTTATATAAATCCGCTTTTTCATTAATATTGCATGTGAAATCATTTTTAAAATTATATTAATCCTTATTTCTTTTTTCTTTATCTTATATTCTATCTTAACTATATTTGAAAAAATGGATATTATCGCATTAATAGCAATGACAACTTTATTAAATTATTGATAGAATTATATTCGTCAGCAATTAAGCGATTAATACCATTAAAGGATTAATATATTCAATTTATAAAACATCCGACAAAAGATATAAAGTATAAGATTCAATACTTAGTTTAATTTTAAATAAATTATAAAAAGGGTTGCTTAAATTGAAAATTATTACAATTAATTTGCCAGAAAAGTATTTGCAAGCAATTCAAATTCTTAATGATATGGGCGCTTATCCTTCTCGTAGTGAAGCAATAAGAATTGCCTTGCATCAATTTTTAGCAGATGAGTTAAAAATGTTTAAAGATCTCGAGGATAACAGCTTTAAAATGTTAATGAGAAGCAAATCCAATAAAAACAATTAATTTAACTTTTTTTTATTTATTATTTTAGATTTTAGAATTTATGGATATGTACTAAATTCTTTTAGGTGTTTGAAATTCTGGAATAACCTAATTAAAGTATTAAATAGAAAAACAACCTAATTTAAGTTATTAAATAAGTCTCGAGCAATAGAGATACTCAATAATTTCATTCAATAATATTTTCAAATTTTTCTATCCTTGTACCATAGCTCAAGATATAAATACCTAACTATTTTATTTTCATTTAGAACTAAGCAATTCAGAATTTATATTCACGATTCAAAAATATTTATAGAGGAAAAATTAATGAAAATTGGTATAATTGGAACTGGAAATATGGGTAAAGGTCTAGGAAAAATTTTAATAGAGAAAAACCATCAGATCATGTTCGGGTCGCGTGACCCCGTTAATGTACTAAAATTAGCTAATTCATTTGGATCTAATGTATCAGGAGGTACTTATGCAGATGCAGCTCAATTTGGTGATGTAGTAATCCTCGCGATTCCTTGGTCGTCAGCAAAAGAATCTATCGAAGCAGCAGGTGATGTAAATGGAAAAATACTTATAGATTGTACTAATGCTGTAGCGCCACATTTAGGAGGTCTATTAGTTGGACATACCACATCTGCAGCAGAAAAAATTGCAAAATGGGCTGTAGGGGCAAAAGTAGTTAAAGCTTTTAATTCCCTTGGTTCTGAAAACCTTACGAAATTACAATTTGGAACACAAAATGCAAGTACTTTTATCTGTGGAGATGATTTAGAAGCAAAATCAACTGTTCGTAGTTTAGGAGAAGAAATTGGTTTTGATGTTATAGATGCGGGACCACTCACAAATGCTAGACTTATTGAGCCTCTCGCAATGCTTTGGATAGAGTTAGCTTATAAGCAAGGAATGGGAACTGATATTGCATTTAAATTATTACGTCGTAGAAAAGCAAAATAAATTATTAAATCATTTTATTTTTATCTTATTTTATTATTAAATATTGAAATGAATTATTCTTCAGTTCAATTTATATATAAATCAATAAAATAGATTTAATTTAAAACTTATAAATAATCATATCTAAATTATATTTCAATAACTGTATTTTAATGATTGAAACATGAGGATTGCACGATATTTTAGTAATGATGATATTAAAACTGATGAGATGCCTAAACCAATAATAGGTCCAGAAGAGTTTCTAGTTAAGGTAAAAAAATCTGGAATTTGTGGCTCAGATATTCTAGAATATTATCGAAAAGCAAAAATGAAAAAATTAGGAGTTGATTCTTTAATATTAGGTCATGAAATCGCAGGAGATATCGTTGAGATTGGCGAATCAGTTAAACACCTTAAAATAGGAGATCGTGTATTTGTATCACATCACGTTCCATGCTTTGAATGTAATGAGTGTACCCAACGACATCACACTGCCTGTACTCTACTCCACAATACAAATTTTGATCCCGGAGGTTTTGCTGAATATGTTAGAGTTCCTAAAATCAATATAGAAAAAAAAGGGGTCTATATTTTAGATCGAAATGTATCTTATGAAGAAGCAGTTTTTATCGAACCGTTAGGTTGTGTATGTCGTGCTCAAAGATTAGCAAATGTTAAAAAAGGATTCACTATTCTAATTTTAGGATGCGGTGCATCTGGATTATTACATATACAATTAGCAAAACTTAGGGGAGCAAAAAAGGTTATTGCAACAGATATCAATGAATTTCGCTTACAAAAAGCAAAAGAGTTTGGAGCAGATGAAATTTTTAATGCAAGTGTAGATTTACCAGATGAAATAAAAAAGATAAATAAGTATAGATTAGCTGATATTGTCATAGTATGTACTGGAGCCGTATCAGCAGCAAACCAAGCTCTAGAATGCGCAGCAGCAGGAGGTAAAATTATTTTTTTTGCGGTTCCAGAACCATGGGTTTACCTTAATGTACCTATAAATAAATATTGGAGAAACGAGATTACAATAATGACATCTTATGGTGCAGCTCCAGAAGATCTTGATGAAGCTTATAATTGGATACTTTCTAAGAGAATTAATGTTATAGATTTAATCACTCACAGATTCCCACTCGGTAAAGCTGGAGATGCTTTTAAAGTAGTTTGTGAAGCTGGTGAATCTATCAAAGTTATTTTAGAACCCGAAGAAGAATAAAATCTTGAAACTTTTATTTATTGAAGTATTCACTCCTTTGGATATGTTTCCGAATTATCCAGGACTCCCACAATGTATATATTTCAAGTAAAAAACCATTCAATTTTCTTTTTGGGAAAAAAATATCCATTTTAAGTAATTGCTTAACTGCATCATCTTCAGATTTTCTCAATGAAACTGATGTTTTTAAAGCACTATCAACTTCTTTTTGGTTATTCTCAATCTTAGCTCTCATATACTCAAATGGATGCGTATCTGGATTTTTTACTATATATGAATGACTTGAAGTTAAATATTTCGCATCATTTAAAAAAATAGACTCCGCAAGATTAATATCTTCAAAATATTGTTCAATTGAAGCCTGTCTGAACCCATACCATGGTCCAAAACCGTCTATTTCTAGTTTTGGTTTATCAAATCCTAAGCAACTAATATGAAATACTTTTTCATTAGGTAAGAAAAAACCAATATGTGCTTTTGAGTGTCCTGGAAAAGAAATGGTCTTAATGGTAAGGTCTTCAAATTTTAAAGAAACACCAGGTTTGAAAGAATTGACTTCTTTACATTCATGAAAACCATTTAATTTTCCAAATTTTTCAACTGAAGAATATTCCATTGCTTCGTCAAAACCAAAACCTCTGTAAAAATTGTGGAGATCTAGTAAATATCGCGCTTCGGGACTCGGAGCTTGGATAACAGTTCCATTCTGTTCCCAAGCGTACACATGACTAGTATGATCGACATGTGCGTGAGTACAAACATAATTTGAGACTGGGCCGTATATGTCCATTAAAATTTTACTATATTTAGGCTCAATATTTAAATCTAATGCTAATGTATTTTTATTCCTACCTTCTCTAGGTAAAATTAGAAGCCCATCACAGCAAGAAAATAAAAAGGGTGTTTTTCTTTGATGGATTAATAAAATATCTTCTGTGACTCCCCTGATTTCAAGGTTGTCTATTTTCGGAAGAGACATCAAAGTAAATATTAATGATATTTTAACCCAATTGCAATTAAAAATAAATCAAAATATAATAAGTTGAGCTTATTGAAAGCAAAGTTTCTATGATTACGTATCAGTTTCTAAGGATTTTAATAGGCGCTTTTTTAAAAAAAAAAAAAAGTTGATTAAATTTAGTAATTTGCTGTTTTCTAAAGTAATGGTTTTATTTTATCTTCCTGCTGTAGAAAAGTAAGGCAAAAGAGCACCAATAAAACTATTGTAATTACAAGTAATAAATATACCATTGCGTTATAAACAGAGAAGCTAATAGTCGTAGCAATCAAATCAGCAACAATCCAAAAGCTTTCGAGGATCACTACAATTTTTACTTCTTTCCATTCTTTTGCTAGGACTCCTAACAGAGAACTAATTGTAAGCCCTACAAAAACTGCACCGAGCGTCATACTGAGCGCTCCCATTTCTGCTGTATAAGTAAAACCGAAAAGGGGACCTGTGAACTCTGGGAGCCAGAACAAGATTGTAAAGATTAATGCTACGATAAAATGGATTATGAAGGTTAGTTTAGTAAATTTTAAAATTTCTTCTGTCATTTTATAAATCACATTTTTTTAGGTTTCTTTTTATTAAATGGTTTTGCATCTATATATTCCCTCATATATAAATGTACAAACCTAAATCATATTAGGGATAATATGTGTTTCAAATAGAAACTTCTTTTAAATTCTCGAGTTTTAATTTTAACCTAAAACAATTTTTACTTCTGCTCTTCAAATATTTTAAAAAAGGTTATAAAAAATTAAGAAATTTAAAAAAAAATTTTATAGTCCTTTAGGACCTTGTGTATATATTTCATAAGCTTCGTCAACAGAAGCATTCTCATGAACAATAGCTCTAACTGCTTTAATCATTCCAATGGGAGAATCACTTTGAAAGATGTTCCGGCCCATATCAACTCCAACTGCTCCTTTCTCAATCGCGTTCTTTGACATCTGCAAAGCATCTTTTTCTTCAATCTTCTTACCCCCTGCAATCACTACTGGTGCCGGACAAATACTAGTGACTTCTTCAAAATTCTCACAATAATATGTTTTAACAAATGTAGATCCCATTTCTGCTGCCATTCGACTTGCCATTCCAAGATATCGTGCATCTCTTACCATTTCTCTTCCTACTGCTGTAACAGCCAAGGTAGGAATGCCATATTGTTGACCCCAATTTACTAATTTTGATAGATTCATTAGGCTTTGTTTTTCATATTCTCCGCCAACAAAAATAGAGCAAGTAATAGCTGAAATATTTAGCCTTAAAGCATCATCAATAGCCACATTAATCTCTTCATTAGAAAGTTCTTTAAGCATACTAGCTCCTGCTGATACCCTTAAAACTATTGGAACATCGAGTTCTGCGGGAACACAATTTCTTAACATCCCTCGAGTTAACATAAGAGCATCTGCATACTCAAATAGCGGCTTCATATCAGTAAAACATTTTAACTGTCCTGGAATGTTGCCAAAATATTCACGATCATGCTTGAATTAGGCATGATTTCCATGATCGATGGCAAGCATAACGCAATGTCCAGATTTAGGCCTGATGATCCTATTTAATCTATTTTGGAAGCCCCAATCACCTACTACAACCATTTTTAGTTCACACCTTCTATATTAGATTATATTTAATTAACTTTTTTAAAATAATTAACCATCTTTATTTTATTTTTCGATAAAACAAAAATAGATAGAGAATTTTGGAAATAATTAAATAACGCTTAATATCTGGATAATTCAACGGACTTCTAATAGAATAATCCAATTTCATAGATTTAAAAAAATTAGTCTTCATATTATGTTTAGGTAAAGGATTAGTATTTGTAAATTAAGTTAAGAAAGTACAAGTAAACAGTTTAAATCCATTTAAGTATAAATCTGTTATTTCACGTATTTCTTCTTGTAGAACACATATTTTTTAAGGAGATCAAGCATTTTTTTAATATCTTTTATAGGAAATCCTGTTTTTATTGATATTTCCTCCAGCGTTAATTCACCATCACATACATTTTCCAAGGAATAAGCTAATACAAGATCTTCTGTTGATAATTTTTCTAAAAAATCTTCTCTTATGTTGATAATTTGAGGATACAACTCAATTTTTTCGAGATATGATCCTTTTGAAAGATAGAATGAAAGAATATTGCTAATGTCATACATTGATAAATTTCTAAATTCTTCTGATATGTTATAGACTGTTTTAAATCCATCTACAGCTGATAATACTTTGTGTGCTTTTACTTCTTCTTGTGAAGACTCTATAAATTGTTTTTCAGAACTTAAATCTTTGGTTCGTATTAAATAGAATAAATCTCTTTTTGGTTCAAAAACATCCTCTTCATAAACTTTTTCACTTAATGTTATTAAATCACTCCATAATAGGTTTGAAATCATAGTTTTTATATCATCTACGGTTTTATTCATTTTTTGTGCTATTTCTTTAATGCTCTTTTTCCCTTCAATTTCATTGATAATCACCAGATAATCTTTATTAAAAACATTTTTACTTACAGAAATCTCTTTCAGTTTTGGGATTTGGAACGAAAATAATTCCATTTTTTTAAAAATTTTCTCGATTTCCTCTTTAAACGTTCCAAACAAGGTAACTTCGCCATCCCAATCTTCTAAATTATGGCTAAATTTTAACAAAAATGTTTTTATGGTTTCATTTAGAAAATCTTTCATATCTCGATCTATATCTTTTTTCTCTACAACTAGAACTCCAACTAAAGGATTAATATATGTAATCATAATTTCAAAGATTAAATTTAAAGGAATTGCAGGTAATCGTCCAAAATGCTCAGAATAACCTAGCTTTTCATTTAATTCCGAGGAAAATAAAGTTATAGCAGTTATAAAACCACTAAAAAGTTCACTTTGAAACATTTCAATATCTTTTTTAAAATTATATGAAAATAAGCATACTCCTCCAGGATCTATGATATAAAAAAAATAGGGTTTCTTCATAATTATCTTCTATTTTGACAATTTTCTTTAAAAAATTGTGTTAAAAAAAATCTGATTGATGATATTTTTGCATTAGTGTTTTTACTAGAAAGTGAAAAGCTTCTTCTGTTTTCACGCCTTCTTTTGCTGAAGTTTCGATTTTTAATCTAACTCTTATATTATTTTCTTCCAAAATTCTAGTTACATCATCGTCAGTTACTTCTCTCTCATCTACTAAATCAATTTTATTTCCAATCAATATGATAGGAACGGGTTTAGTATATTTAGAAACCTCCGCGTGCCACTTTTTAATGTTTTCTAGTGAAGACTTTCTGGTAACATCATACAACATAAGAATACCTTCTGTATCAGTATAAAATCTCTGTCGAACCGTTGCATATCTATCCTGTCCAGCAAGGTCCCATATCAGCAAATCTATATTATTTTCTTCTATTATTATTGATTTTTTTGTAATTTGAACCCCCAATGTGGGAACATAATTCGCTTTAAATTTATTTTCTATAAATCTATGAATTGAAGTCGATTTTCCAACTCCGTAATCACCAACTAAAATTATTTTGAAGACAAATGAGCCCAAATCTACTATCCCAATCCGTTGTTAATGGTAAAAAAATGTAAAGAGTATATAAAATATGATAAATCTCTTTATGAATTTGTTATAGTGTAATTATTTATATATCTATTTTTTATCGTAAGATGTGAGTATAAAATATAAAAATAAGTGTATTATAGGACTTTTAAATAGGCTTTAATATCTTCTTTAAAATCAGAAAAATAATCTGTATTTCGATCCCAATTATCCCAGTCTGCTAAAATATCTTCATATTTTGTAAAGAATATTTTAGAAATCTTATTTAATCCAGCTTTAACTTTTTTTATGTTATCTTTAACATCAGACGTTGCAACGAAATCTAATGGTTCTTTTTTTAACAGGGTGAACTTGAATGAACTTGATTGAAAATTTAGTAAACCTGTGTTAGAAATTTCTTTTGAAAATGAGGTTAAAGCGCTCAAAAGGGCTCCAAAAAGTTGAGCATGCATTTTTACATTAAAAACTCGCTGGTATAAAACTTTTCCCGATTGAGATAAAATCCAAAGGTCTTGTACTAATTTAACCATAAGATTACCTATATAATTAAGAAGGTTTTATTTTTTAATTTAAATTAATGATCATTCTTTTATTTTTTCTAAAAATCAAAAGTAAAATCTAAATAAAACAATTAAATTATACTTAAGAATTCTTCAACTCTATTCTTGATCTTTGAAGCGATTTTTTTGGAAATATTCCGTCTTATAAACTCTCTAATCAGATTCATGTGATAAGCACTAATTTTCTTTATTCTGAGAGCTTTTGATATTTTCTCTATCAACTCATCTTCATAAATTTCGTCGACATCATGAAGAATTGATATTGCATAACTAACTTCCCTTACAAAAAAAGCAATATCTTGTTGTAAAAGTTTGAGTTGTTCTTTTTCATCAATGATTTCTAGGGCTCGTTTAACGATTTCTTCTTCAAATCTAAGTTTAGTCGTCCATGGTGTTTGAAAAATATGTTGATGTGTATCCATTATAAAGGCGTCCTTATCTTTAACCTTAATTTTATTAATATCCTTTTCTTCAAGCAAATAGATGTTTTTACTTCCTTTATATCCTTCTGGTAATAAATTATCTCCAATTCTATTTAATAAATCCTCATCATATTCGAAGGTACTATCTTTTAAAATGTAGGTGGGATAATTAAATATCTTTGCATGTATTAAATTAAAGATTCCATATACTCCGAAAGTTTGGATTAAATTTCTGAGATTTACTTTTCCTGAAACCTCCGTTTCAGCTCGAGGTAAAATGGTCATCATTTGAATATCGATTTTTTCATATCCTCTTAATTTTCCTTTTGTATCCACAAATACAATAAATTGGTGTTCTGGACACACAGCGTTTATCGGTACTTGAATTTTTACCGAGCCAAATTTTTTTTGAGAAAATATAGCTTCAGGAATATTAATCTTTTTCATCGCACCACAAACAGGACATATGACTTCGAGTGTTTTAAATGTTTCAGCCATTATCTAAATTAACTAGTATATAATTTTACAATCATTATTAATGAAGAAGATTAAAAAACTCTTTTTTCCAGATTTGATATTCAATAACATAATTAAAACCACAAACTATTTCAATATATCTATTTTCAATTAGTTTTTTCAACTTTTTTGCACCTTCCTTAGTCTTTTTTATCGGACCGTAAGGATTTAAGATGAAACTCGAACCTGATTTTATTAAATAATCACTAACAAATAATGCATTTTCAAAAATATAAAAAGTAAATCCTGGTGTATGACCATCAAAATGAAATGCCTTAATTCCCGATAACTTAAAATCTTGACTAAATTTTCTGTCAAAATGATGGAATTTCGCAATAGGATGTTCTGAATCATTTTTGTGAATCCACACAAAGGTGGTATAATATCCTCTATAAAGATTAGATGCTCCAAGAAAATGATGGTGTGAAAATAATATTTTATCCATTTGATCCAAATCTTTAGTAAACGTGGATGGACAATCAATCCAAATTTTTTTATTTTCAATCTCAATACAATAAGCAGAATGTTCCAGTCCTAAAGCTGGATGTGCTTTCAAACGACTTATTTTGTCATTTACTTTAGAACTCACAACTTTATATTTTTGAGAACACTCTTCTGCGGTAATAAAATTTTCATTAGAGGTACCACAAAAAGGACATAATTGTGGGTAAAATCCAATCATATTATAACCACATTTTTGACAAACATATTGTTCTTTAAGATATGTCATTTCACTTAATTTGTTTGAGATTATCTATATATTAATAAGACTTCTTTTGGATAATTTCTTATTGAATATATTAAAATTTTTTTTATATATTAAATTGGTACAATTATGAATATTAACGTTTCTGAAGAAGATTCGAAATACATGTATGACTTTGTACGAAGAGTTATTGACGAAATTGGACCAAGAATGTCATGTAGTTCACAAGAAGCAGAAGCAGCTGAATTTATCAAGAATGAGCTTGAAAAATCTTGCGATGAGGTTTTCATGGAGAGATTTACATGTCATCCAAAAGCGTTTTTAGGTTGGATTAAGTTGGATATGGTTATGATAGTAATTTCGATTCTCCTTCATTTTATAAGTCAAATGTTTACAGAACAATTCTGGTTATTAGTTATAGCTATTATATCCTTTCTTTTTGTATTAATACCGTTTTTAATTATGTGGGAAGAATTTTTTAATTACAGAGAGTTTATTGATCCATTATTTCGTAAGAAATCCTCACAAAATGTAATTGGTAAATTTAAGTCGGAAGGAGAGTTAAATAGAATTATTATTTTTTCTAGTCATATGGATACCGCCATTGAATTTAAATTGATGAAACTATTGGGATGGAAATTTATACCCATAGCATTTGGAGTAATTTCTCTTATGTTAATATGGTTGGTTCTTTCATTTTTACATTTAACCTTTATTTTAATTGGATTTATTAGCCTGAAAGCAATTTTTCTGAACATTATGATTTGGGCTCTTATTATTGGAAGTCCTTTTATTATCCTTCTTTACTTTTTTGTACCATTGGGAGATAAAGGAAATGTAGTACCAGGTGCAGCAGATAATCTAAGTAGTTGTTCAGTTATTCAAGGAATGGGAAGATATCTAAAAAAAAATAGAGACATTATCCCACCTAACACTGAGATAAGATTGATTAGCTTTGGATGTGAAGAAGTTGGCTTGAGAGGAGCTTATCGGTATGTAGAAGCTCATCATAAAGAACTAAAAAAATATGACACTCTTGTTGTAAATATGGATGGACTTGAGAGACCTGATCATATTTATATAATAGAATTCGAACCTACTACTAGGACATGGCACTCTGAGGAAGTTAATCAAAAATTATCAAGAGCAGCAGAAATAGTAAATATTAAAACAAAACGAATAGGGTCAGGAAGATTAGAAAAAGCATTAGGTCGTTTAACTGGCGGTTCTGATGCTGCTGTTTTTTCAAAGGCGAGTATTAAGGCAGGATTTATAAATGCAGCAGATTGGAAAAATCGTTCTAGCTATTACCATCAATCTGGTGATACTCTTGACAAAATTGAAAAAGGGACATTAGAAGCTGTTTTACAAATCATTATAGCTTTTTTGATAAATGAGTTAAAATCAAAATCATAATTATATTAGGAGATATTTATGGATATTGAAATATCAAACGAAGATTCCGATTATATGTATAATATCGTACAAAAGATAATTGATAAATGTGGACCGCGAATGCCGTGTAGTCCTCAAGAAGCCAAAAGCGCGGAGATTATTGAAAAAGAACTTGAAGAAACATGTGATGAGGTAAAGATTGAACCCTTCAAATGTCATCCAAGAGCTGCCCTTGGCTGGATAAGAATAGTAATTTTTCTTGTTCTAATATCATTTTGCTCATTTTTCTTAATAAAATTATTTCAAGAGTCATTCTGGTCATATTTTTTATCTGTTTTATCATCATTATTTATATTTTTAGGAATTTTAATTGCTTGGGAGGAGTTCTTTTGTTATAAAGAATTTATAGATCCACTATTCAAAGAAAAAGAATCACAAAATGTTATAGGAAAGATAAAAACTTCAGGTGAAAATAAAAAAATCATAATTTTTTCTGGACATCATGATAGTGCTTTACAATTTAATCTTTTAAGGTATTTAAAACATGGGTATGTAATAGTAGTTTTTTTAGGGTTAGGTATTTTCTTTTTTTGGTTTCTAACCTCCTCAATTTTCCTTATATTAACTATCTTCACATTTACGTTAGATTTTGCTATAATTTATCAATTTTTTTTTGATTTAGCAATTTGGTTAGTAATAATTGGGGCCATTCCAATAGTGCTTTTACTTTTCTTTGTAACTCCAGGAAAAAAAGCTAACAAGGTTCCTGGTGCTGTAGATAACTTGAGTGCAGTTGCAATTGTATTAGGTATTGGAAGATTTCTGAAGAATCATAAAGAAATAATACCTAAAAACACAGAAATAAGGTTGATTTCATTTGGAAGTGAGGAAGCCTTTTTAAGGGGTGCCTATCGTTATGTAGAAACTCACTTAGAAGAATTGAAAAATTATGATGCTGAATGCGTTAATCTAGACGGAATCCAAAGTATAGATTTTCTTTCATTTTCAGATAAAGAACCAACAACTAGAACGATTCATAGTGAAGAAGTTGTTCAAAAACTTATTAAAGCGGCTCAATTAGTTGACGTTAAAGTAAAGGTTGCTAGTTTAGGAGGAGGAAGCTTTCTTGAAAAAATCGTTGGTCTAATTGGTGGTGGTACTGATGCTGCTGCTTTTTCAAAGTCAAATATCAAAGCGAGTAGCATCACAGCTTGGAATTTACTAAAGATGGTTTACTTCTATCATCAAGAAACTGATACTCCTGATAAAATAGAAAAAGGGGTCTTAGAAAATACATTAAAAATTTGTATTGGATATTTATTAAGTGAATCCAAAACAGATTAAAAAAAAAAAGGTGCTGGTATAAATTATCAGCTATTATTTTTAACTATTAATTTTGTTAATCCAATTAAAAGAACCATCGGTATGACTCCAAGACCTAGTATTAAAAATAAGGCTTGATTTAGATAGGTAGGATTTGAAATAAAGAAAGGAACTAGGAATAACTGTCCCACAGAATCTAGTAAGTAATGAGCTAATATAGCTGGAAGTAAACTCTTTGTTCTAACATAAATGTAAGCAAAAGCAATCCCTATACAACTTGCGTATATTGCTTGCATAAGAGTTAGAAATAAATCTGCTCCGAATATTAAATTTGTTAGATGGAATAAGCCAAAAAGAACACCATTTAAAATGATTGAGGTTCTATTTGAATATTTCTTTAATTGCAAATTTAAAATAACGCCCCTAAATGCTACTTCTTCCCATATGCCCGGTATGAGCATAAGAATGAATATAAACCAACCAAAGCCTGTGGTTATACTTGGATTTACAAACAGAATACTCCAATCAAGGAACCATGTCCCTAATAGATTTCCAACTAAGATTAGACTTAAACCAAATATTACGATGCTAATAACTCCAAGAAATATATTTCGCCAGAGAGGTTTAACCGTACTTAATCCAATTGTTCGAGAAAAATCTTTAAAAGATTCTTTCCTAGGAAGCTTTAAACCACGAGGAACCACCACAAACCATAAAAGTGCAAATAAACCAAAAGATATAGCGAATTCTAGAAACATAACTTCAAGGAAAGATAGATTCACTATTATGGGTAAAAAAAGTAATTCTATAGGTATTACTAAAAGCCCGAAACAAAAAATTAAAATCATAAGAGCCACCGAACCAATATTTACATGTTCTCTTAGAAAACCTCCAGTAACATAATCCCTTATTTTTTCTTCTTTAGGAAACATTCTGGTAAACACAAATATTAGAGTTGACAGTGATATAATACCGATTATTCCCATAACTAATATTGTAATCTCTAACCCGATGAAGCTTATCAGAATAATTCCAGTTATTAAAATTATGAAGTATAGTCCTACTTCAGATAAGATCATACCTATCCATTTAATAATCTTATTCTCCTTATTCAATTCCTCAATAACATATTTATATTTCATTTGACCAAATAGTTTTATTTTCATTTCAAACATAAATAGTAAGAAAGTCCAAGCTATGGGTAAGGTAACTAAAAGTAGTAAAATTACAATAATCGAATTCAAAAGGATTGTAAGCACTATTGAGGCTAAAATAAAAGATAATCCTTGAATAGTTAACATTAAAATTATCTTGGCTTTGGCCTGATCTCGTGGGAGAATCGGTAATGAAGCTACAGTAGATGAACCCGATTCTTCAAGATTCAGAAATCCTACAATTAACATTGGTGGAATGAATAGATAAACAGCAAGAATAATTGACCATAATATTAATATCCCCGCTGTTGATGTAACTTCCATGGCAATCGGTGCTCCCATTGTTAAAACCAACAATAATGGATAAAAGATGGGGAAAAAGACAAACATAAATGATTGTATATCACGCGTAGATGATACGACATCTTTCCGAATATACGCTTTAATGGGTGAAATAGGCTTCACTTCAATTTCAAGATCCCTTTTTTCCACTTTTTTTGTTTTAATCTCTGTTGAGATCGCGCTATGTAGTGCTTTTTGAGCATATTTAAATAAACCCCATACTACTAGTATAAATAAAGCGAAACCAATAAGCGAACTGAGTATTAAACCCCATTGTAATTGACCTGGAATAGTACTTAATGATATTAAATATGCGGGAGCAAAAGGGTATGGAATTAAGCTTAAAATAATAATCAAGAATATATTAGGTTCAGTATTAGCGAAAATTTCAAAAAGGCTCTCAACCGCACTTATTCCCAAACTAAAAATAAAACTACTTGTAAACATTATGATAAAATATCCAAGCATCGTAAGAGTTCTAACCAAACCCGCTCTTTTTGATCCCGATTTCGATTCTGAAAAAAGATAACTCATCTTTTCCCCAATGATGACTAAAATGCTAAAGCTTAATATAACATTAAAGAAAGAGACTAATAATGATACTAAGAATATCAAGATATTTTGTGTGGCAATTAACATAATTATAGGAAATCCTATAGCTAATACAATTAAAGGGATATCGAGATTGCGAAATATTGTCATTATGCCAATTTTTTTTAAATTTTTTTTAGAAAAAGGAAGAGTCTGCAACCACTTGAAAGAATTGCCTGACATGAAAGAACTAGTTGAGATCATACCAAACATTAACGAGTACAGAATTGTCAATCCAAAATAAAGCACAAATAGTAGTGATGAAATAAAAAAGAGTGTATTTATCGCATATGTACCATTACTAAGATGTTCAGATATTTCAAAATAGGTAAATAATGGGAGAATAGGTAAAAATAAAAAGAGAAATGCAAATGTAATTTTAAGTGCTATAAATTGATGTTTAATATAATTTTTGTTTTTTTTAAATTTTTCAATAAGCCTTGCTTGATGAGCCCCCGCGCTTGCTACTTGACTATCCATTAAAATTTCATAGCAAGTATATTTTGATAATCTGTAATATTTTATCTTTTCTTCTTTAGTTACCTTGTACTTTTCTTCCATCTTCAGTTACCTTGTAAATTTCTCGTTTTAAAAGATTCTCTTAACTTTTTAACTATTTCATTAACAGAAGTATCTTGCTCAGTTAACCGTAAGAAAACATCCTCTAGGCTTGCACCAACTTTATTAGATTGTTGGCGAAGTTCTTCCATAGTACCAATTCCTACCATTTTCCCTTTATTTATGATCCCTATTCGATCACATAAATCTTGTGCAATCTCCATAATATGTGTTGAAAATAGAACTGAACCTCCCCTTTGTGTATGAAGTTCCAATATAGATTTAACAACTCTTACTGATTTCGCATCTAGACCTGCAATTGGCTCATCTAAAATAAGTAAATCTGGATCATGGAGTATAGCAGCAATAATTTGCAATTTTTGTTTATTACCATGGGATAATGTGGCAATTAATTGATCATAATATTCATCTGCATCCAAACTCTCTAAATATTCTTTTGCGAGGGCAGTAGTTTTTTCTTCATCTAACCTTCTTATAGATGCTATAAAATTAAATAAGTCTTTAGGTGTTAATGATTTGAAAATCAGAGGTTCTTCAGAGACGTACCCTATACGACGTTTGATTTCTACTTCGTCTCTTTCAGGGTTTAATCCAAATACTCTCATTTCACCTTCATTAGGTTCAAGGAGTCCTAATAAGAGCTTTATAGTCGTTGTTTTTCCTGCTCCATTAGGGCCTAAAAGTCCAAAAACTTCCCCTTGTTGAACAGAAAAAGAAATACCATTTACGGCTTTAACTTCGCCAAAGAATTTCTTTAAACCTTTTACATTAATTATTTCATGATTTGACATTTTCATTCATTAAAATTGACTATTTTACATAAATTTTATTGATAAAAATATTGTATATTTCTTTATATATTCACATATAATCTTATATTTAAATTTTATTAAAAGATATATATCATGGAGAAATAAAGCCCTACTTATAAATGCTTTGTATTTCAATAATATATATGTCTATATATCTTGAATATTTATATCAAACTACTTAAATTTTAAAGCTAAGATTTTATTCACTCTCTTTTCTGATTGACAATTATTACTATAGAAACTATTATAAGAATTGTTCCTACTAAATGAGCAATACTAAAAACCTCTCCCAGAATAAAGGTAGCAAAAATGGCAGAAGCTATGGGCGTGGAAGCAAAAACCGTAGTAGCTTTTGATATATCTAAATATGATAAGGTTTTATACCAGCATACTAATCCAGTTCCATAAACAGCTCCCATTGTTAAAAAAAACAGTAAATTGGCGGGTTCAATGAAAAGATTTAAATCTGGAGTAAAGAAGATCAAATAGGTAGATATTAGGATCACACCAGAAATAAAATTCCTAATAAACACCATTTGTATTGGTGTTGCTTCATTTCTAATAAATATTGGTTTTGTAAAAGTATGACCCACCATCCATAAAAAAGTAATTAATAATAATATTCCTACTCCGATCAAAATTGTGCTACTAATGTCAAGCAAAGTAAAAAATTGAGTAATACTTATTGTTAATCCAAAGAATAATACAAATGAAAAAATAATTTGTATCTTTGTTATTCTTTCTTTTAAAATAAGATAACCTAAAATTATTCCAAAGAAAATGCTAGTTTTTTGTGTTAAAGAACCATTAATTGCACCTGCTAAATCATATCCAATAAAAAATAATACCTGGTTAATACTGAATAATAGACCAATAAAGATCAACAACCAAAGATTTTTCTTCCAATTTTTTAGGAAATGAAATCTGCTATTCTCACTTGTTTGATTCTCCATTTTTTGTTTATTTAAATTCATAGCTCTTAACTCAAATAGCATTATTGGGAAAAAAATCATAGCTTCAACTAAACAAATCATTGCTCCTGAAAGATATGCATCAATAGCACTAGGTCTTGAAAGAGCAACTATAGGTTGAAGTCCTACAAAAATAATTCCTATACAACCGGTTATCAGACCTTTCTTAGTGTTATTATCCAAGTTAATTATGAATAAGTTATAGTGATTATAAAGGTTTATTTTGATATAATTGGCTTTTTTAAAGTGTGAGCTATTTTACTTAGATATGATGAATTAATACTTCAAAATAGAATATACTTTAAATAACATGATTATGAAAATTAGATTATAGATTTTTTATATTATTCAATTAAGACCCTATTTTATTCAGTAATATTTATTTAACTAGGAAAATTAAGAAAAAAAACCAGTTTTGATAAATGGATGTGAATTATAATTTCTAACAATTATGCTATTATTTCTAAAGATCTTACCAAACAATTCGGTAATATTGTAGCTGTTAATAATTTGAATTTAAAAATTCCTTATGGTAAAACTTATGGATTATTAGGTCCTAATGGAGCAGGTAAAACCACAACAGTAAGGATGTTAAACGCAATAATTTCCCCTACAGCGGGAACTGCTGAGGTTGTGGGTTATGATATTATTACTCAAAGTAAACAAGTAAAAATAAACTGTGGTTTTCTACCAGAATCCCCTGGTTTATACCAAAAGTTAACAGCAAAAGAATTCTTAGAATTTGTTGGTGAACTATATTATTTACCAAAAGATGTTATTTCCTCCCGTATTGAAGAATTATTAGAGATTTTCAAGTTAGAGGGACGGGAGAATGATCTATTGGAAGGCTATTCAAGAGGGATGAAACAGAAAGTATGTTTATGTGCTGCGCTTATCCAAGATCCTAAAATGATTTTTTTAGATGAACCCACCTCTAATTTAGATCCCGCTGCTGCTAGAATGGTAAAAGATTTAATATCTGATCTTGCTAAAAAGGCAGAAAAAACCATTTTTATTTGTACTCATCTTCTCGATGCTGCCGAAGAATTATGTGATTTAATTGGCATTATAGATAACGGAGAACTAAAAGTTGAAGGCACCCCCAAAGATATAATAAATTCTGTGGGAGCAAAAGATTTGGAAGATGCATATCTAAAAATTATGGGTGTTTCTAAAATCGAAGATTTATTGGCTTGGAGAGAGTAAAAACCTAAATTATTTTTGAATATCTCAAAAAAAGAATTGATTAAAAATGAGTCTCTGGAAAACAATAGCTAAAAATGAGCTTAAACTTAGAACCAATAAATTCCGAAACCATAGAATATTATTTTTCATCATCTTGTACTCTTTTTTGATATTATGGGCTTTTTTATTGGCTCCAATACTTCTTGGTTTATTCATGCCAACTTTTGTAGAAGAAATCTCACAAATTAATTTAGCTGTAGCCTTAATTATTGAATATGTGTTGATGGCTGTTTTTTTATCAGTTTTCATTTATCCTTTGAATAGTATTTACAGAAAAACTGAAATTGGATATAAGGAAATCATCTTGGCTTCACCAGCTACAGCAGGCGATATTTTTATAGGGGAATTTATGGGAAGATTACCGATTTTTTTAGGAGGAATTTTAGTATTTACCCCAATTATAATAGGATTGCTTAACCCAATTTTTAATTTGAGCATAATTCAATCTATAATAATTTATGGGTGTATTTCGGGATTAATTATTTTTGCTGCTTTATTAGGTTCCATTGTTGCAGCTTGGTTAGAGCATAAAATAGCTAAAAGTGAACGTGCAAGAGATTTAGGAAAGATCTTACTATTCTTGCTTTCTATAGCTATGGTGGCGATAATTTATACTTTACAATTTCTTTTTACCTTTCTTTTGAATAATCCCCAATTAAGAAATTGGCTAATATTTTATCCTTCTTTATGGTTTTCTAATATTTTTTTATACATTATCGACCCAGTCTTGTTAAGTAGATATATTTTAAATATATGGTCTAGCATAGCTCTTGTTATAACTATTCCTCTTATTACTCTTCTAATCGCTTATAAAAAGGCTGATTCATTTTTTACAATAGAAGGAGGTATCGAAAAAATATCTACGGTTATTAAACGAGAAAACAAATTTTATCTATTAATTAGGAAATCAACAGGACATAAATGGGAAGGGTTGATAATTACTCAAATAAAAGAATTTTTGAGAAGGCGCGAAAGTATTATGAAGATTGCATATTTAGTAGGATTAACAGGTGTGTTAGGATTAATCTTTTCAAATATAGGGATAGGAAATATAATAGCACAATCGATTATAGTAGTACTGCTTATTATAATGGGCGGAATGATATATGGTTTATTGTTTGGAAGTTATATTTTTGTTGGTTCAAAAGATCTTATATGGTTGTATAAAAGGAGTCCTCGAAATATTCATGCGTTAGTTTATTCATATCTCTTAGCAATGTTAATATTTAATATATTAATGGCATTAGGATTAACTATTTTCTTTGCTTACTTTCTCAAATTTGATCTTTTTACAATAATATTTTTCTTCTGTTTTTATCTGATAAATAGTGAGGTTGTAATTGCTCAAGCAGTTGGAATTCAATGTTTAAGCCCTTCTTTTGAGGAAAAAGGCAGTACTATGACAACAAATAATCTTATGTTAATGGTGCTTCAATTTGTACCTTTTCAATTTGTATTTTTATTTATTATATTAGCATTCCCAATTCCAGCTTCTCCAGTATTAGCAAAATTCCACTTTCTGATACCACTATTATTAATATCAATGGGAATCGCGATTCCTTTATTATATTTTGGTATAAGAAAATTAAGTAAAATTGAGTAGATTATCTTTAAATTGGTAATTAAATAGTAAAAATTTTTATAATACTTATCTTAAGGTTTTTTTGGCTATGTTGTCTAACTCATTTGCTAATTTGTCATCAATTGGTTTTAGGGAAGGTTTCTCTAATATTTTTTTAGATAGGTCTTTTGCTCTCTTTCTTGCTGATTTCGACCCATTATTCTTCCATGAATCTCGTGTCATCCGATCTATTATAGTGCTAGGAAAAAATAATTCCTTTCTAAAATATTTTAAAGTCGATGGATGTGATAGCAATTCTTCTTTGTCTCCATAATCCTTTAAAATTTCTGATGCAAATGGAGTGCCATAATCCTCTACACCTTGTAATAACCTCTTAACCATTCCTGCAATTTCGTTATCAATAACTAATTTTTCAATACTTTGCGTAGATTCAAAATCTAACATCCCTAACCCAGAGATCATATTTATCCCCGCTAATCCTGCTAATAATGCTCCCATTCCCGCTTCAAAACCTCCTTGGCTATCTGGAATCTTAGAATCACTTAAACCCATATATGCATGAGTTGGCATTTTTAAGAATTTTCCCATCTCAACATCTCCTAAATTAATCATCATAGTTTCAATTGCACCCATAGGGGTTGTCCCATATTTCATATCAAACACAGCTGGAGACCCACCCCATATTAATGGAGCACCACGTTTTGTTAATTGAGCAATAACTACTCCAGCCAGACATTCAGCACAATGTTGGGTTATTGATCCTATTAATGTAATTGGAGCGCTCGCACCAGCTAAAGGCATTGATACAAACTCTGACGGGATCATACTCATCGCAGCATCTATTAGGGATTGAGTTGTAAGATCTGACCATTTTAAAGGAGGGCTAGGACAGGCATCAAATATTGCTAGTGGTTTTCGAGCTAAATCGTCTTCAGATAATCGGCATGACAAAAGGATTTCTCGCATGATTGAAAAGCTTTCTTTGCGAAATGTTCCTGTAACTATTGGCTTATAACAATTAGAAAGTGCTAGATATAATCTATGCCAATCCTGAGCTTCTTTTGGAACATCCTGATAGATCAGGGCTGTGCTTTGTGCTTCTATATATTCTAATTGCTCAACTATCTTTGAAAATCTAATGAAATCTTTAGAAACCGCCTCTCTAATTTCTCCAGTATCCTCATCAAGAATAAAAATAGCTGCAGATCCAGGATCAAAATGAACATTATCTTCTTTTAATGTAATATGTTCATTACCATCTCGGTCAAATAATGTAATTTCATGAGGAACTGTTTCTAAACATGTATCAATTAAATCAGGTGGAATGTAATATCGTAAACCATCATGATTTATACCATTTTGATCAAATATTTCAATTCCTTCTTGATTTTCAATGAAAACACCTTGATTTTCAAGGATAGATTTAGCCTCTCCTAAGATCATTTCTTTATGTTCATCGTCTAAAATTCTAACTTTTGGTCTGATAATCGGCATTTAATTATTTTCCTCCATTCATAATTTTAAAGAGAATTAATTATTTCTCGGATTGCACTTAATGTTTGTGGAGATGTACCGCAACATCCTCCAACTATTTTTGCTCCTAATTCTATCATTTCCTTAATATCATTAGCAAAATCCTCTATAGGTTGTTCATAATATGTTTGATCTCCCTTTATTACGGGTTGACCAGCATTAGGTTTTACTGAAAGGGGTTTGTCAGCAAAATCAATAGCATTTTTTAATAAATCAACCATATCATGAGATCCGAGAGTGCAGTTTGCGCCAATAACATCTACGTCTTCGTTATTTAGAGCTCTAACACATGTTTCCAAGGAATCTCCCATTATTGTAAAGAAACCCCTCTTTGTCCTTTTATAAGTGATTGAAGCAATTATAGGTTTTTTAGAGACCTCTCGAACTGCTTTAATTGCTGCCAATATTTCTTCAAGGTCAGAAATTGTTTCAATATGCCATAGATCAACACCCACTTCCAACAATTTTACTTGAGTTAAAAAACTAGAATACCATTGATCACTAGAAGCATTTCCTACTGGTGGTCTAAATTCACCAGAAGGTCCAATATCACCAACAATTAAACGTTCAGAAGGGCGAACTTTTGTGATATTTTCTAACGCTTTCTCAATAATCTCTTCAATTCGACCTTCAAGATTGTAATGGCTTAAATTCAGAGGAGTTGACCCAAAAGTATTTGTTTGACACATATCTGACCCTGCATTATAATATGATTCATGAATATCAGAAATTACCCCTGGTTGTTCAATATTTAGGATATCCGGAATTTTCCCCGATTTTAACCCTCTTTTTATCAATTCACTTCCAAATCCACCATCAAAGAGCACAATCTTAGAATCATCCTTTAACCAATCTCGAAACAACAAATTCTCAACCTCAATAAGAATATTATCTTTATTTATTTAAAAGAGATTTAATTAATCTAACAGCTTCAATAGCATTTTCAGCAAATCCATCAGCATTACAATCTTTTACCCAGGCATCCGTTACAGGAGCGCCACCAAATACAACTTTAAATTTATTTGTCAGATTTTTTTCCTTTAAGATTTCAATAATTCTTTTTTGACCAACCATAGTAGTTGTTAATAAAGCAGAAACACCAATGATATCTGCGTCTTTCTCAACAGCCTCCGCCACAATTTTTTCAGCTGGAACATCAGCTCCTAAATCATGAACCTCAAAACCATAAGCTCTCAACATGGTTGCGACAATAGTTTTTCCAATTGAATGAATATCCCCTTCAATAGTAGCTATCACCACTGTCCCTAGTGAAATCTTTTCTGCTCCTTTTTGTAGATGTGGTATTAGAAGATCCAAACAGCTCTGCATTATATGTGCTCCTCTCATTAGTTCTGGTAAGAAAAAATCTCCTTCTTCCCATAACTCTCCAACTTTCCGAATTCCAGCTGCATATCCCCTTTCAATAACATCAAGTAAATTCATGTTTTCCTTTATTGCTCTATTTGCATATTCAAGAGCTTTTT
>JAZGEW010000145.1:0-26636 GCA_036478875.1 Promethearchaeia archaeon
TTTGAAGGAATCATTCCACACGTAAAACGTGCTCTCACAGAGTCAAAGAGTGATTATAGAAGACAGAAGATTCATAAAAATTTCATGTCAAAAAAAAATGCGAAGAATGTGATGGTTATCGAATAAATGAACAAGCCAGAGAGATTAAAATCTCAGATAAACATATTAGCGAGTTAGCTATGATGACAATTGATGAATTAATGGAATTTTTGGAAGATTTAAATGAAGGAAATGTACAAAGCCCTCAAGGTAAATCAATGTTAGATAGTATATTAGAAGGCTTAAAACGCATGGTAAGTGTTGGTCTTTCATATTTACATTTACACCGTTCCTTACCTACATTAAGTGGTGGTGAACTTCAACGTTTATCTCTCATGACACATTTAGATGCGGGTCTTGATTCTCTTATTTATATACTAGATGAACCCAGTATGAGTTTACACGAGCTAGAAAAGGAATCGCTAATTACTTTATTAAATCAATTAAGAGATTTAGGAAACACTGTCATAGTTGTTGAGCATGATAAACGTTTCATAGCTATTGCTGATGAGATTATTGATATTGGGGCTGGTGCAGGTGTTAATGGAGGTGAAGTAGTATATCAAGGTACTATAGATGGGATCCAAAAAGTAGAAAATTCTCATACAGGTCAATTTTTGGCGGGAAAAATTAAATTACCAGAAAAATCCATTGAGGAACGTAAAATTGTTGATAAGAACACTAAATTCCTCACAATTAGAAGAGCAAAAACAAATAACCTAAAAAATATTACTGTTAAAATCCCTCTGGGGATGATGGTTGGAATTGCTGGTCTCTCTGGATCAGGGAAAAGCTCTCTCATATTAGATACTTTAGTTCCACTGATAACGCCATTTTTTAAAAGAGGTGCTAATCTAACACATAAAACAACTGATGACAATAATGAAAAGGAAGAAAATGGGGAGGAACTTCTAGAATATTCTGGTGTTATAGAAGGATGGGAAAATATTGATGAAGTTATTGTGGTAAATCAAAAGCCAATATCGAGAGTGAGAACTTCTACGCCGTGCTCGTTTATAGGTATCTGGGACAAAATAAGGAATTTATTTGCTAAAACGCCAGAAGCAAAAAAAAGAAAGTATAAAGCAGGACACTTTTCTTATAATTCTGATAATGGGAGGTGTCCTTCTTGTAAAGGTACTGGTGAAACTGATTTACAAATTTCATTTCTTAGTAGTTTTACAATCCTTTGTAAAGAATGTAAAGGTTTAAGGTATAAACCAGATATCTTGGAAATTAAATATAAAGGTAAGACAATATCAGATGTATTAGAAATGACAGTAAGTGAAGCATTGAATTTATTTAAACCTCAAACCAGTATTTCAAATATACTTAAGATTCTTGACGAAATTGGTATGGGGTATATCACACTTGGACAACCCGCTCCAACATTAAGTGGCGGAGAAGCACAACGCATTAAGCTAGCAAAAGAACTGGGAAAAGCGCGTAAAAGCAATTCTCTATATATCTTAGATGAACCGACTGTCGGATTATCATTTTATGATGTAATGAAATTGATGCAATTACTAACACAATTAGTAAAAGAAGGAAATAGTGTTGTTATTATTGAACATGACACTGAAATCTTGTCTTACACAGACTACATTATCGAATTAGGACCTGAGGGAGGACCTAAAGGAGGGGAAATCATCGCTAAGGGTACTCCAGAAGAGATTAAGCAAATAGTAGTATCGAAAACAGGATCATATTTAATTTAGATTATTAATTAAAGTATTATAAAAATTAGAATTCATAATAAAATGTAAGGAAATCATGAGAAATTCACTACATCATGCTCATTTATTTGCTTCAAATGTTGATGAGAGTATTAATTTTTATAGTGAGATGTTTGGATCAAAGGTACTGTTTGATTTGGAAATGGCAGGAGCCCGAAATGTAATGATTAAGATAGGTGCATCAAGAATTAACTTCTACGATCAGCCACCTAAAGACCAAGGACGTGGAGCGATCCATCATTTAGGGATCGAATCAGAAGATTTAGAGGCACTGATAGCACACATGAAAAGTAAGGGATTTCAATTTATTAATAAAATAAAAAGTTTAGGTCCATTGAAATACGTAATGGCAGCTGCTCCTGACAATGTGCTTTTAGAACTTTTTGAGGTTGTTAAAGAAAAACTCTCTGAAGACCAATATAAAATGATCTCATCTTTATAATTTTAATTTTGCTAAGTATTATTTTCTTTAATTGATACTTCCCCCATAACCCGAAAAGATTTTTCACAGTGAGGACAATCTATTTCAGTACTAGTTAAAGGCATCATTATACTTTTCTTCCCATTATAAGAATTAATAATATTTTAAAACAATATACATTATAAATACCTAATATGGAAGAAATAAAAAAGATCATTGACGATTTGGGAATTGTTTCGCTTGAGACAAGCATAAAAATTGCAGCAGTCGCAGTTGTATCTGATTCGGGAACTTTAGTTTTCCAAACAGATAATTGGGATCTAACCAATCAAACCAGCATTATATTAAATGTCATTAAAGGAGACAGTTCATTTGTTTTAAGCAATGTAGAATATTCGGTTGTTGAAACTACTACTGAAGGAATTGTTGGAACCAATGATGGTGGGATGGGGCATGTAATATTCGTTCCTTTTCAAGGAGGCGTGCTTGTATCATATGCCATGCCTCAGGCAGATCCACCCAAAGCTTTATCATTTCTTAAAACCTTTGCGATGAGATTGAATGGAAAGGTATAATTGAAGAATTTGTGCAATCTTAGAAGTCGTTAAGGCAGGTGTGATCGAAGATATAGGGTTACGTCCAATATAGTATCTAAAAACAATTTATTTATCCTTTTTTATCTTATTATAAAAATCAAGAATTATTTGTTGCCGATCTTCTGCCATCTTTCGAGTAATATCTAAATGCAATAAATCCTTTAATTTTAAAATCTTATTCTCTAAATGCTCTATAACTTGTGGAATTCCACCCTGTTTTTTTAAAGTAAAAGCAATTGTTCTATATATACCAATTGCTCCAAGGGCATCTAATTTATCAGCATCAGATAAGATTTTTGCTTCGAGTGTTTCTGGGACTATATTATTTGAGAATGAATGTGCTCGAATACAATGAAAGATATTATGTTTATCATTATCAGAGATTTCAAATTTTGTAGTATTTAAAAATTGTAATGCCATGTTAGCAGAAAGTTCAGCATGATTTTCTTTAAAAGATGAAGTTTTCTCCTTAATCCTTCCAATATCATGAAGTAAAGCTGATAATTTCAATATGAACAGATTTGCATCCATTTTCTTACCAATTTGCAAAGATAACTCATAAACACGCTCAGTATGAGAATATCCGTGAATATCATCCTTTTCAGAGTTATTAAATGCATATTTTCGGACTATTGAAAGCATTTCTTCTTCTAACATGAATTATCTCCTTAAAAATCTCAAAATTCTTTATTTTCCCAGACTTGAAAAGATCCAAATCCGTCTTCCCTTGAAAGAATTTTTTTTGTCTCTTTATGAATAACCACCGAAAGAAAATACGATCTCCTCTTTGAATAACTTTCAGCTAAGATAAGAATAACATTAACATTTTGCTCATTTTCACGTATAAATGGGATCATTGAATTCCATTTATGGAAAAACCTATATTCTTGACTAATTTTTATAGCCTGCTCAATGTAGGTTATTTCATCCGTATTCTTTAAGAAACTCTGATTTAGCAGTACTTTTTTTTTCAAGGAAAACGCAAATTTCTTATTCAAGTTAAATTTAATACTCACTTCTGTGGAATTTTTCGTATAAATAAGATAGAAAAAAGGTATGAAGTCGGGGATATAATGGGATCCTTTTGGTAATCGCAGTTGTACTATTATTCTTAATAACAAACGGATTCCAAAGTATCCAATATAAATAATTAGGTAAAATGAAGTCAATGCCATAAACACATGATAATATGGTTTGATAAAAGAGTAAATACATAAAGTGAGGAGGTTAATTCCAGAAAATAGGGCTAACAATGGATTTATTGCCCTGTCTGCAATGATTCTAAATTCCCGTTTAGAAAATGGATAAAAAATAGGGACTTTTGAAGCACCAAAGAAATCTAATGAAACATGAATACTGAATCCAATAGCGCCAGCTACCCAGATTTCAAAGAATGGAACACCTCGTAAAAGTGATACTAACACACTGATAATGCCAGTAATAATTATTCCGATGATATATGAATGGGAAGCGGCTTTATGGGACAAAAAGTATAAGTTTCGTTTTTTGGTGAATGGTTCAATAAATATATCCATATCTGGAAAAATGGCCATAATCCAAAGGAGGATTATTGCTTCTGGACTTATTTTACCAAGTAATAAAAAACATGGTAAAGTTCCCATTAATATGTGAGTAAATATATCCATTTTGATTCTAATGTTTAAATAATAGATTTATTGAAGTAGAAAACAATACATTCAGATGAAGAACAATCACAGTTTTTCTTCTTCAGTTAGTCATTAATTTAAATTCTAATATATCTATCAAATACGTTTAGTAAATAAAAAGTTATTATTTTAAAAAGTGGTAAAATATAGGAGGCAATCCTATTGTCAACCTTCCACTAATGTTTTTTGAAAGGCTTCATTCAATTTATTAATTAGTTCTTTTGGTTTTAAAATAATGGGCAAAATTTTCATGGTCTTTTCCAAAGGTTTTCATAATAACTCTTTTGAATGTGCCATAATCTAATCTATCTTTCATTACATCAGCTCATCAATCAGCATGAACAACTATTGTTATTTCGCTGTTAGGGTATAAGTTAAAATTAATATTTTCGCGTAAAGGCATGAACTCTTTATTAGGTCCATAGGCGTCTACTGCACAATCCTCATATATAGTATTTTCCTCAGCATCCCATATTAACTGAAGATAACTGTGGATTAAGCCTTTATATATGGGGAAAATGGAATCCTCCATACTTTCATAGATTTTCTTATCTAAAATGCTTAATACGTCAATGATTGATCCATTGTCACCTATATTCAAATCGTAATCAAGCCCATTTGATAATTTTTTTTCAGGATCTGGAGCAAAAATTGTTAGTTTAATTTTCTTAATTTTAATAATCACCTCTGATAAATAAAAAAACTTCTAAATTAATCCCTTCGCTTTAAGAAGTTTTGGTAGTTCTTTCTTGAGATTAAATGAAGAAGAGAATTTTTTCTCTCCATCAATTACAACACAATTGTTCTTTAGGTTGAGCGTTCTAGCTTCTTCTGAATTAAGATTCTTAGTGTCATGATCAATGTGTTTTATATAAGGTGTAAGCTCAACAAATACTCGGTTCATGAATTTGTCCCATTCACACGCACAAACGTCTAAGGGAACATAGATATCTACTTTTAATTTTTCTGAATCTCCTTCGTCACTAATCTTTATCACACCTAATTTAATCCGTTTTATGAAGTCCTTTGCATCTGTCGGTACCACAATGAATATATCTTGGTTCATAGTTTGGACTATCCTTATTGCATTGTGATTCCGAGAGATTGCAGCTCGAATGAGAAATATTTCCCATAGCTTCTCTTATTATTTTGCCAATTTGTTCATCCATTTCTTCTTCATTCATAGCTAATCAGTAAAATTATTGTTAATTTTTCAAGATTTCTATTCTTTAATTAATAGTCTATTTCAAAATTAAAAATGTTAGGATTTCCAAAATCCTTTTTTTCGTAGAAATCTGCCTAAATAAACAATAAATAACATCACTGGAACCTCCCAAAAGAGCCCCATGGTAGTACCTAAAGCAGCAATTGAACCAATTCCATACATAGCAATAGCAATTTCAAAATGGCTTGATGAACCAATAATTACTGTGATAACTGCTTCTTTATACTTCAATTTAAATAAACTTGTAATGAGAATGTTATATCCAACAACAATAAAAAATCCAACTAAAAGCGGAATTGATACCAATAGTAAAAGATCTGGATTATTTATTAAAACTTCGCCATTCATAGAGAAAAGAATTACCAATGTTGTAAGTAGAGCAACAATTGATATTTTTCCAACTATAGGTCGATATGTGTTGTCAAACCACTCTTCACCCTTAGAGGATATTAATAATCTTTTGGTTAATATTCCAAATAATAGGGGAAGTCCAATAAAAACAAATATCGAGACTAATAGTAGTATCCAATCAACAGGAATGTTTTGGATACCAGTTAGTAAGGCCACCATAGGAGCATAACCAAATATTATAGTTATCGTATTAAGGCTTGTATTTACTACATTTTGTTCTTGGTTGCCTTTTGCCATCAACCCCCACACTAAAACCATTGCTGTACATGGAGAACTAGATAATAAGATAATTGCTACAATTAATTGCTCATATCCGGGTACAAAAATACGAGCCATAAGTAATCCAACAAAAGGTGCTATTAACCAATTAGATACAATTGTTAGAATTATTGGTTTAGGATTTTTTCCCAACTTTTTTAATTCTGAAACTTGGAGATTTAACATTGCAGGGTACATCATTAGAAATAAACAAATGCCAATTGGTATGGAAATCTGACCTATACTAAAAGAATTAATTGCTTCACTTAATCCAGGAATAACTAGAGAAAAAATTATCCCAATAACTATACATAAACCAACCCAAAGTGGAAGAAACTTCTCAAAAAAGCTGATTGATCTTCCTTCTTCTTCACTCATAATGCATCATGTGATATTTTCTTAATTTCAATGTAAATTTTTAATTTATTAAACAAATAGACAAATTTAAATTTATCGATATGATATTATGTAATTAATAAATACTAGTTTTATAATAGGTATGACTGAAAAAACCAAAGAAAATATCAAAACACTAATCGAATGTATTGGAATAGATATAGATGTTCACGAATACATTAAAGGCTTAGAAAAAAGCAGAGATGAGATTTTAGCGAGAAAAGATTTTAAAGAGGATGTTATTTCTCATAAAGCTCTTGGTCATGAATCAAGGTTTTTGATCTATAATCTTATTAAAAAGAAAGAAATGTGTATATGCGAGCTCTCTATGATCTTAGATTTAACCCAACCAAGTATTTCCCATCATGTAAAGATTTTAGAACAGGCAGGATTGATTGAGGGTGTTAAAAGCGGGAAATTTAATCATTATCAAATAAAAAAAGTGATTGATTAAACAAATCCTAACCTTTGATAACAAGACTAATTAATAACAAGATTCTGCTGGTTAATTTATGTTTTGCCATTCGACGTAATTTATCTAGATACTTCATTTACTTCGGTTTTGTTAATTTCTCTTTTTATTCATTATAATTACTTCTCTTTTTAAACATGACTACAGTTCAGTTATTATTTACACATTCATTATGGTTAAATAAGACACAGTTATTATAAATAGTTAAGATTTAATTTGCTTACCATTAAAACTCAATACTCTATTTTAAAGTTGGTGCTTCCTATGATTTTAGTTGAATTATAACTAAGGGGATTTCGAATTATTCTTAGTTTTTTTAAATTAGGTAATTTTTCGATCGTTTCTAAATCTATTTCTTTTATCTCATTAAAGCCTAAATCTAGAAATTCTAAATTTTGTAGTGAGTCAAGTCCTTTAATTTCTCTAATCTGATTGCCAGAAATAGAAAAAACTTTAAGATTAATTAAATTATCAAGTCCTTTAATTTCCTTAATTTTATAATCTACTAAATTTGCATTTAAATATAATTCCTTTAGATTATATAAAGTATCAAGTCCCTTAATTTCGGTGATTTTATTTGATGATAAATCTAAAATCTCCAATTTCGTTAAATTTTCTAAACCCTTAATATCTGCAATTTCATTTTCAGATAACATAAGTTTTTTTAAGTTTGTTAACGAACCAAGCCCTTTGATTTCTGTAATAGGATTACCACCATTCTCACCATCTCCGAATTGTAAATATTCTAAGTTTTTAAGATTTTCTAGGCCGTTAATTTCAGATATTCGATTCCCACTCAAATCCAAACCTCTTAAGTTCGTAAGTTTTTCAAGATTTTCAATTTTGTCGAGGTACTCACTACCAACAATAGTTAACTGTTCTAAATTAGTTAAGTTATCAAGATTTTCTATTCTTTGTAAAGAATATGCTAGTATATGCAAATACATTAACTTAGTAAGATCTTTAAGACCTTCGATTTCGGTAAGGCGTACACCTGAGTCTAAACATAAACGTAATTCACCGTTCTCTACAAAGACCTTTTTTCCGCCACAGATGACATATTCCTCTGAATTTTTCTCAGGCATATCTAAGGTATTTTAGTAAATAATGCTATATAAATTTAAGGACGGTATATTTTTTATGGATTTTTAAATTAAATAAAATAAATATATTAAAAGAGAAAGATATGTGTGTGTGTGAACTATAAGCAGTATTAGATGAGTCACAACCATCAATATCTCATCATCTAAAAACTCTTGAAAATGCTGGTTTAGTTAGAGGATGGAAAAAAGGTAAGTTCACGCATTACGATATTGTTAAAGAACAGATTTCATCTTATTTAGATTTATTAAATCAAGAATTAGTCTAATAAATAAATTTCACCTTAAAATTAATAGTTTATAATTATTAAGTTTAAAAATCAATCTGATTTTTTTTATTGTAATTTAAAAATTTTATTAAATTAGTCTTAAAACCTAAAAGATAAAGTGAAAATTATGCCATTACCCGTACCTGACACTGAAGAGTCAATGAATGAATGCAGAAAGTTCTGTGGGCCCTGCCCTTCATTCAAACCAAATAAACTCAATGAATTTGAGCCACATGCTCTCTTTTGTTCAAGAGGAAAAACAACTAAACCTAAAGATCAAGTAGAAAATAAGGGATGCAGTTGTTTCGGATGCGGGTTATTCTCAAAATATGAGTTAGAAAAGGGATATTTCTGTATGCCTTGGGAACAAAAATAAATCTTTCTTTTTTTTTCAATTATTTAAATTAATTAAGTTATTTGTGTATTAATTCAAGTCTTCAAATTATTTTTTAATGTTCTTCTTCCAAAATACGATTTTATAAATTTTATGGTTTTTGTCGAGGATCTAGTTATCGATAACTATACCTACCGCTAAATATATATTTGTTAAAAGTCATGTAATTTATGTTCATAAAACTAAGGAAGAATTAAAGGAAAATTGTAAATGAAAGAATTAAACGACATTCCGGAATTTTCGAAGTATTTTCAAGTAATTTCACCTTCAGAAATCAATATTAATAAGGAAGATATTTTCTATCGGGATAAATATAATGATATTATTAATTTTATAAAGGCTATGTTAACTAATCATGACGATCCTAATTTAAATGGCTATATAGAGCCAAGGGGCGCCATTTTAATTAATGTTAATCCTGGAACGGATATATTAGATTATTTACAACTAATAACTAAAAATTATTACTTGAATCTAATTGAATTTAATGATAAAGAAATTATTAAAGCTCCAAATCAATTTTTAAAAAGTTTTATCCCAATTATGGAAGCTTTTGGAAAAGAAGTTGAAAAAGAAGATGAAACAGAAACTGATAAGAAGGAACTTGATAAAACCAACGAAAAAAAATTATTATTGATTAATCAACAAAAGGTATTTAAACAAAAATTTGAAGAGAAGAATTTATTAGAAGTATTTTTGAGTGCTCGACAAAACAAGAGTTTTAATTTTAAACTTGTTGATGCAAATTTAATTTTGGTATGGATAAACTATGATATTCAAGATATCAACAGTATATCGGACAAACTATATACTACATTTGATCTTTTTATTAAAATCCCATTATTAAATAAAATCGAGCGAGAAACAGTATTAAAGGACTTTTTGGAAAAAAACAGTAAAATTGTATTTGATATTAATGAGATCGTAAATTACACTGAAAATTGGGAGGTTAAAGACATACTACAATTGTTAAAGGTTGGAATATTTAAACACTTTTTAAATTCAGAATTAAACGAAACAAGTAATGAAATTACGGATGTTTTAATTGATTTAATTGTATCAGGTGAATATATTCCTAATATTGTTCCTCCTGTTTCAAATAATAACTCAAAAGTAGAATTAAATGAAGATTATATTCAAAATAAGCAATTCATATCCCCTCAAGAGACCTTGGATATTGAGAATTACAAGGATGTAAGTGGAATTGTTAAAGGAATTCGTGAATCCCGTATTTCAGACTTCATGTTAAATCAATTATACGAGAATGCGGTTTCTAAGAATTATACTGAGCTTGTATTGATCATTGATAAATTGGCTAAAAAAGAACCTTTGGAAGAAAATGAGATGAAATTAATTGCAAAATATCCATTCATTTTAAACGATTCTCCAAATATGGCACAGATAAACTTAGAAAAGGCTAAGAAACGAGTAGATCTTATAAAGCAAGCATTTGGTAAATAATCTAATATAGGATGAGGTAAATTTGGCATCTCAAACCCGTTCAGATATGAAAAAGAATAACATTTCACCATTGGAAAATAGAAGAGTGTTTATCAGGAAAGTTATTTTAGAAAACTTTCTATCTTTCCAGAAGGATGAAGTCGATTTCGGGCAGTCTAAATTCGTAATTATTGTAGGGCCAAATTGGAGTGGAAAAACCTCAATATTTCAAGCAATTAAATTTGCCTTAGGTAGTAATGAAAGAGATGAGCGATATAAAAAATGGTCAGATTTTATTAGAAATGGACAAAACCATGCAATGGTTGAAATCCATATTCAAAATGAAGAAGAAATAATTAAGTTAAGAAGGTATGTTATCAGAGGCCAATCTCCATACTTTTTGCTACAGAGAAAGGATGATATAGACTTTAAAAAAAAATCAGCTCAAGAAGTCCAAAAGCTAATTTCTGATTTTAATATTAATCCAGACAATCAATTCGCATTTGTGAGTCAGGGTAAAATTGATGCTATTAAAAATTTAAAACCAACACAATTATGTTCATTTCTTGAGGAGGGCATTGGCTTAAAAAGCTTGAGAGAAGAGATTCTACAACAGAAAAATAATGTTTTAGATTTGAATAATGATCTTTATTCATTAAAAAGTAGGAAAAATACATTAAGTATTAGCTTAGAACTATTAAATCCAAAATTAGAGCGCTTAAAAAAGAAAAATAAATTATTAGACATTAAAAAGAAATTTACCGATGAATTATTATGGGCAAATAGAGATAAACTAGAGAAGGAAATTATCAATATTGAAGAAATAGTCAAAAATGTTAGATTAGTTTTGGAGGGAATGAAAAAAAAGAAGGAGACTTCCGATAAAGAAATAAATACTTTATCTAATAAAATTTCAGATAAGCAACAAAACATAAATAAGCTTTCAAAACAATTAGGCGAGTTGGGTTATAAAAAACAAGATTTAATTGAAAAAATTCAAAATTGGCAAAAAGATAAAATCCAAGCGAAACAAGAGTTAGATACATTATCAAATAAGATTAATGAGATACAAAAAATAATCAATAATTACGAGAACCAGAAAGTCAGTTTAGAAAATGAAATAAAAATAATAAAAACAGAAAGTAAAAATGAAGGTCTACAAATTGATAAATTGATAACAGAACAGAATCAATTAATTAAAAAAATAAAGCAAAATAAGGATATTCTGGATAGATATGACCAAATTAATTCTGAGAAAAAAGAGAGATTAATAAAAATACAAGGGAACGAGAAATCAATAAAAGCATATAATAATGAAATTAATCAATTATTTCAAAGTTTTAAGGATATTGAACATAAACTTGAAAAGAATAAATGGTTTTTAGATAATCCTAGTAAAGATTTACTAATTCAGCTCGATAGAGAACTTAAAAAGGCATCAATAAAAATATATGAAATAGACTCTGAGTTAAAAAAATTAGAAATCGAAGTCTCAAAAAAATTTAAAAAGTTAAAGGTATTGCAGGCTTCGCTTAGAGAACGTCGTGTAGTTCTTCCTTCAAATATTACTATTCTCAAGGATGAGATAATTTCAAGAGGTTTAAAGGTAAAAGGACCAATTATTGATTATTTAAAATATGATGATGAATTAAGCTATGCTATTGAATCTGTTCTTGGCGAAAAATTACTTTATAGCTTTGTAGCTAAAGATTGGGATACTCTAAACTTGTTGAAAAGACTTAAAAATAAATATGGTGCATATTGTAATATTTACCTGCCTAAAAATATCAATGTTAAACCAATGATTAAAATATCTGCCAATGGTATCCTTGGTTATTTAGCAGAATTAATTGAGATCGTCAATGAAGATATTGATATCAAAAAGGTTATTTACTCAAAGGTTAAGAATTGTATAGTCGCTGTTGATTATCATTCTGGGAAAGAACTTTATAGAACACATGATTTCAAAGGAAAATGTGTTACCTTGAAAGGAGAGCAGATAATATCTTATAAATACGTATATGAAACACCTTATCTAAAGAGATTAAAAGGATTATTAAGTGCTGGTACACAAAAAGAACAATCTGATGTCCTAGAGTCTGAGATTAAAGCATTAAATGAGAATATTTCAGAATTGAGGGTTGATCAAGCAAAGCTGGATACTATTGAAAAAGAAATATTTAAAAAAAAGGAATCTTTTAATGATCTTCTCTATAATTTTAACCAAAAACAAAGAATCACATCAAAAAAGAATCAATTATATGATCAAATGCATGAGCTAGAAAAGGTTAATGCAAACATTAAATCTGAGATTAAAGAGTTAGATTATCAAATAAAAAATTTAAAAGCTCAGACAGATCCAGAATTTTTTAAGTGGAATGATAGAATAAAAGAAATTCCTAATGAGTTAGCTATTCTGAATGAAGAAAAGAAAAAATGGGATATAAAATTAAGTGAGAATGTAGATATTCTAAAAGCAGTAAGAGATGAAAAAAGTAAGCAATCATATGAAAAAAATGCATTACAGAAGGAATTTGAAACAAAGAAAGAAGCATTTCAAAAGGCAGATAAAACTGCTTTTGATATATATCGTCAACTAGAGAAAGCCGAAGATGAACTTGAAATTACTGAAAAAGCGATTTCAGATTTAAAAGGAGATATATTATTATTACAAAACAAAAAAAGTGAATTAGAGAGGAAATATATTCAAATTACATTAAATTTTGAACAAGAAAATATTAAATTAAATTCTTATAACCAAGATCTCGAATCAAAAAAAAATGATTTAACTAGAATTAATTCTGAAATAAGTCCTTTAATTTCAGAAGAAATAATTAAAATTCGCCCTATTGAGGATATTAAAGCGGATATTTCAGAAGTAGATAAAGATCTACTTAAATATTTAGATATTGATGATTCAATTCTAATTGAGAAGGACCAGATTTTAACATCTCTTAAAGAAATCTCAAAAAATCAAACAGACTTAGAAAAAGATATTAATGCGGCTATTAGAGCGGAAAATAAAATGGAAACAACCTATTACAATAAATTTAGTGTTGTACTTGAGAATCTCCAAAAGAGAGTTAATCAAAAATTTGTAGATTCACAAGTTAAATCTTATTGTTCTCTTGAATTAACTGGCGATTTCAAAGATTTAGGCGTTGATATTAAAGCAGCTACCTCAAAAGAGCAATTAAAATCATTTACAGCTCTTAGTGGAGGCCAAGTTTCTTTAGTATCAATCTGTTTAATTTTATCACTTCAAGAGATTAAACCTTCCGCACTTTCTATGCTTGATGAACCTGGGATGTTTTTAGATGAAAAAAATTCAGAAGTGGTATATCAATTAATTAAAACTACTTTAGAGCAAAATCCAATTCAATTATTCATGTTTTTACCAAAATCTTCGAATTCTTTGTTCTTATTAGCTGAAAAATTGATTGGAATTGCTAGAGTCGGAAAAAAGGAAATTTCTTCTGTATTTAAACCTAAAATCGTGAAAAAGAAATAAATTTGATGGATAATGGAATATAAAGATTTCTCTGAAGAAATAAATAATAAGATTGAAAGCATTAAAAAAAGAGTTCTTGCAGGAGAAGTCTCACTTTTAGATGTAGAATTAGTTCCTATTTTTGAGAATTTAAAAGATTCCCTCACTATTTATAACATTAGTAAGTATTCGAACACATATAAAAGTGCATTTCAACTTCTCAGCCAGAAATTTGAAGAATTAAAAATATTCCTCAGTTATTTAGATAATCAAAATAAGTTTTTAAAATTCTTAAAGTCAAATCCAAAAGATATGGAAATTTATCAACTATTTGAGGATTGTTGGAGAGACCCATTTATTATTGATGCCCTTTCTTTAGAATTTCTTGAATATTCTAAAGATAGATTAGTAACTAAGAAACCAGAACCTCTAAAGATTGAACATCTTGATAAAATTAATTTAAAAGGGACCTTTTTATTAGAAATACCTGAAAAAAGATTTACTGACAAAATGCTGGCTTTTTTTAACATTATTAAGGATAAATTACCATGTTCATACGAAGAGTTATTTGAAGATGAGTTTGATCAGCTGAAAATTTTTGAAAATTTCGTATATCTTTTACACTTACTTCAATTAGGTAAAATTAATTATCAAAAAAAAACAAATTTTTTATATTTATAGAAGGGATGAATTGGAAATGAATGAACTAACAGTTTTGATGCATTTACTAAGCAAAAAAAAAAGTAAATTTCAAATAGGGGCAACTAAAGAAGACATTCTTAAAAATTTAAATGTTAAAGATAAGAATAAATCGATTTACTTTCAAAATATAATAAATAATCTATCTAATTATCTTGAACCTTTAGGACTTCAAGTAAGATTTAATCCCTTAAATTCTTATTGGTATATTTCCTTTGATCCGGAAACAACTGAAATAATCTCAGCAAATCCATTTGAAGGAAACCCTAGATTAGCCGCAACATTATATTGTACCATGATATGCTGCTTTAATAGTACTGGAGAAACTACTATTCAAAAAATAAAAGAAATAAGGAAAAAGAAGGGTGTTTTAGAAGATATTAAAGAATTAGAAAAAGAGGGATTTGTTGCTCTGGAAAAGAGTTTGAATAAGGTCAGTTTAACTCCTTTAATTGGATATTTACTTGATCTAGAAAAGTTATTTTTGAAAATTGCTTTAAAATTAAAAAATTAAAATAAGAGAACAATAAATATCTGAAAATTAAAAGTATATAAAATTAACGTTTAATAGTAATTTCGAGAATCATTTCTGCGACTTGGTTATTATACATTTCAACATCTTCAAATCCTTCTATTGTTTCACCACAAGTTATAAATGTGTTATTGATAGCTATTTTTCGAGCTTCAAAAAACTCAGTTATTTTCGTTTTTACTTCTTTAAGTTTTTTCTCCTTATCATCCTCAACTAAATCGATTTTATTTATGCACACATAAATTTTATCTGGGAAAAATCTAACATCATTGAAAAATTCAAATTGAGGTTTAAGGTCTCTATCAAGCGAGAAAACAGCAATAATCTGGGTTGCGATCCGGGAAATTGTTATAATGCCCATCTTCACGACGGCACGCGCTCTATCTCCTCCAGGTGCGAAGATCGTATGTGCTTTGTTTGTAGAATCTTCTCTAAACACAATTCTGTTAGGGTGAATTGTTTTTGTTTCTTTTTCATTAAGAGCATCCTCTTTTTCTCCTCCTGGAACCGTTGCTTCTCCAGAAAAATCAGCTTTAACAACAGAGCATTTTGTTCCGCCTTTAACCTTTTCGATGTCACCTTTTTTTAAATATCTGACAAATAATCGAAGAATACTGGTTTTTCCAACACTTATATCGCCTAGAAGTCCTATATTTACCATTTTTTATGCTTCACCCTCTAATAATTTATTTAATAGTAATTCATAATCAGGAATTAAAAATTGTTCAAGTAAAGCATTATTATGGGCATTTATAAGTGCTATTAGGATTTCTTTAACATTCTTTGCATTTTTTGAATATTTAATTAAATTTTCTGCAGTAGGATCTTCATTAAATTCACTTGCGTGTTCCTCAAACCCAAATTTGCTAAGATCGGGTAGCGCATTAAAAAATCCAAAAGCAGAATAGCCTTGATATTGGTAAAAAACGAAAAATCTTGTTTTGATATTCTTTATAATCTGAGACAAATATGCTGAAGGGTAAATTTCTCCCAATGTAAGTTCTTCATCTTGTTTAATTATGAAATAAGGAGAAATTGGAGATACTTGTATTCCATACATTTCTTTTGGAGGTATTGAAATAAATGGTAACTTTTCTGAGACAATTGTCCAGAGATCTTCTCTTTTTTTTTCTAACAAGATATCTTTAATTTCATCATATGCAAAATAAAAATCTGCCTGAAATGCTAATAGCGAACTTAAATATACTGATAAAGAAGCAAAAGTAGCTTCTAATACAGGTCTTCTCCCCCCATTAGCTTCTGACGGTTTAACAGCACCTTTCCAAGCTCTCAATCCAGAATAAGCAAATGATTTCACATCAAAAAAAGCACCTGAAAGAAATAGAAAAGATGGTGCTATAGCTTTTTCGCCTGTTAAAAAATCTAAAGATTTTGTAATTAATACACTCTCTAATTTTTCGTCATGAAACTTAGAATGGATTTTGGGCATTTGTAACCAAGCCTTTTTCTTTGCCAAATTAAAACACTCTTTACGATAATTTCGATAAAAATAATAAGAATTGCTGAATAATTAATTTTTTTTATTTAAATAAAACAATATATTATCTCAATATAATTTTTTGCTTATGATTTTAATCAGTTTAAATGAATTCTTCTCAATAATTATATTACTAAATATATGAAATTTAAGTATTAGAACTGATTTCTTTAGCAAAAAGTTCTCTCATTTTTGAGGTAATTATATCATATTCCTTTATTGATCCCAAATTATTAATAATAATTAGTTCGATCAAATCCGTACTTTTAAAATATTCATATTTCAAAGTCATTTCTGGATTATTTTCTTTAATTTTAATGAGGGCTCCTTTTAAAAAAATACGTATGAAATCTTCAGAAGTTTCTTTTATTGTTCTTTGCTTTGGGTCAATTATTTTAATCTCAACTCTATTAAGATCGTAACAATTTAAGATGCATAATAACTCATCATCTTTTCCGTTTTTTTTAGAAAAAACTTTTCTTTTTATGTTTGTTCCTTCAACTTTCTGTTTAGGAATTTCTTCTACAAAATATTGGTCTTTATTAGTAATGTTTGTTTTTTTAAGCACTTCTTTTGAATAAAGCTCGTCTGCACTATGAAATGATTTTCCAGATATTAGAGAACCTAAAAAATTTATTACTTCTCTTAATTCATTTATTTCCAATTCTAATTCCGTGAGTTGCTCTTTTTTTTTATAGTAGATATCTTGCAATTTACTGAGCATCTGTGATAATTTCTCAATTTCATTTTCACTGTCTTTAGGATCCATTGATTTCATATATGTTTTATAAGAACTTAAATTTATTTAAAAATTAGTGCTATAGATTAATTAAGTAATTTATTTTTAAGTGAAAATAAAATGGAATCGATGATAATAACTCCTAATTCAAAAGACCCGGAGGTTCAAGTTCTTTCTAATGAATTGAAAAAACGAGGATATAAGATACATTATTTTATCCCCTCAACAATTAAAGTCGGGATTGGCTTCCAACCTAATTTTTCCAAACAATTTGAAATTCTTGAGCCTCGAGCCGCATTAGTAAGAGGTTTTGGTGCAGCAGCCACTCAAAAAATCTTTTTTCGACTTGATATTTTAAGTGCTATGGAAGAATATAATGTGAAATTAATTAATTCAAGAGAATCGTTAGAAATTGCAAGCGACAAATTTTTAACATCAGTTTTTTTAGAAAATTCTCAGATTCCTACACCAAAAACAATGATTTGTGAAGATCCACATAAAGCTTTAGAAGCCTTTGATGAATTAGGAGGAGATTGTGTCTTGAAACCCCTATATGGCTCAAAAGGAATTGGAATAACGAGGTTAAACGATAAATCTTTTGCTGAAAACGTAATTTATTCTCTTAGTCAATTAAACCATGTTTTCTATTTGCAAGAATTTGTCGAACATCAGAATCGGGATATTAGAATTCTGGTATTAGGTGATAAGGCTATTACTGGTATGTATAGAATAGGTGATAGTTGGAAAACAAATATTTACGCTGGTGCTAAAGCAGAACCTTTAGAATTAACCAAGGAATTAAAAAATCTTGCAGTTAAAGCAGCTAAAATAACTAAAACAGAAATTGCAGGAGTTGATATATTAGAAAGTGAAAAAGGATTCTCAGTGCTAGAAGTAAATTCAATTCCTGGATTCACAGCCCTACAAAAAGTTTCGGAAGTAAATATTGCAGAAGAAATTATTAATTATTTTCTTGAAAATACAGAATATTAGTGTTCTCAATTTAAAAACAAGAAAAAAAAATTGAAAATTAATTTATAGAGTAATCTTATAGTTCTTCAATAATACCAATCAAACCAGCTATTAAGACTAAAATGCATGCCCAAATTCCTGCACCAAATACTACTAGCAAAATAGCAAATATGATTAAAATCAGCCAATGAAAGGGAATTGGGTCATTTGGTTTAAATCCTACCCAAAATGTTAAAACGACGATGACCAAGCCTATAATAAAAACAATGATTTCATTAAATGTTAATAATGGATTTACAAACCCATAATTTTCAATCCTTGCAAGCCCTAAAATTAATGTAATTAGTCCCACAAGCGCACCAAGTATCACCAATATTTTCATTAAACCTTCATTTTTGTACTTCTTTGTCATTTAAGATCATCTTTTTTTAATAAATAATTTTTATTAAGATTCTAAATAATAAAAGAATTTAAGATTTTCTTTTCTAAAATATCAAAAGTTTCTTAAAGTGAATAATAAATCTTTATTTACCATTTAAACCAATCTAATAATTATGATTCTAAAACATATTCAGTCCAATAATAAGATTTTCGCACATACATATTCTATTATTGCCAGAGACCATAAAACTGGTGAAATGGGCGTTGGAGTGCAAAGTCACTGGTTTTCAGTAGGCAGTGTTGTCTCATGGGGAGAAGCGGGAATTGGAGTAGTTGCAACACAATCGCTTGTTAATAAATCTTTTGGATTACGAGGACTCGATCTTCTAAAGCAAGGAAAATCTCCTCAAGAAGTTATAGAGATACTGCTCTCAGATGATGATGGGAGGGATGTAAGACAGGTTGCAATTCTGGATGCTCAAGGAAGGGTAGCGACCCATACAGGTTCAAAATGTATTAAACAAGCAGGTCATAAAGTAGGAGATAATTTCTCTGTCCAAGCAAATTTAATGCTTTCTGATAAAGTATGGCCAGTTATGGCAGAAGCCTATAAAAAAAATATTAGTATGTCATTACCAGAGCGAATAATAAAAAGTTTAGAAGCGGCAGAATCAGTTGGAGGAGATATAAGAGGAAAACAATCTGCTGCCTTATTAATTGTTGATGGTAAAACAACAGAAGAAAAATGGGAAGATCCAATCATTGATCTCAGAGTAGAGGATCATTTAGAGCCATTAAAAGAACTTAGCAGATTATTAAAAGTTTATCGAGCATATGAACACATGAATAAAGGGGATCTTGCTATAGAAAAGGGTGATATGGATAAAGCACTTGATGAATATGATGTTGCTCAAAAAATGTTCCCAGAAAATCTAGAGATGACGTATTGGGTGGCAGTTTCTTTAGCTAACCAGAAAAAAATTAATGAAGCTATGGAATTGTTTGAAAAGGTTTTCACAAAGGATGAAAATTGGCATATTCTTACAGAAAGACTTCCTGATTCAGGGTTATTAAATGTAAGTGAAGAAGAATTGAAAAAAATTTTATCATTAAAATGATATTTTAAACTTTTTAATTAGATATTACCGCGATATTTTTGTGTTTTAAATAATATTTTAATTGAAAGAAAAATGTGATCGATGAAAAAATAACAAGATATAGAAATGGAATTATTACGGCAAGGGAGCTATCTAAAAGAAAGTATGCTGATCTAGATTATTACAATAATATAGTTTCTAAATTTGAAAAAATCTTAAGATTCTACGAAGATCTAAAGACTTGGAAGGATTTTACAGAAGAATAGGCTTAATAGCTTCTATATTTTTCTGTTCTTTAGTATTATACTAATCCATATTAATGAAAGTGAATATATTAACCATAGTTAAGATAGTTTTTACTTAAATTGAATTAAATTTAGTCCAAATTCTGTTTTCAAAATTTCATAGAGTTTATGCATAGGTAACCCGATTACATTAGAAGATGAGCCATTAATTTTGCGTATAAATAAGCTTGCTTTATCTCTTATTGAGTAAGCTCCAGCTCGTCCTTTCCATTCGTTGCTTTTGATATATTGCCATATTTCTTCGTCAGAAAGGTGAAGGAATTCAACAATTGTGGTATCTGACTCAATTATTATTTTAGGATTTTGAATTTCAGTAATAGCAATTCCTGTAATAAGTTTATGAGACTCTCCCACTAATTTTTTAAGGATCTTAAATGCTTCTTCTTCATTATAAGCTTTTCCAATTATTTCTCCTTTAAGTACTACTACAGTATCTGCAGCAATAATAATCGCATCTATTTTCTTCTTCTCTAATTCATTTTGTGTAAATAACATTTTTGTTTTAGCAAGTTCTTTCACAAGTTCAACTGCATTTGAAAATTTTGTTTTAAATTTCTCTTCATTAATGTTTGTGACAAATGCCTCAAATGGAATCCCCGCACGCTTAAAGATTTCACTTCGATCAATTGATTTTGAAGCTAAAATAATTTTTTTCAATATTATTTCCACTTTCGATAACTACCTTAAAAAAAGTTAATTATTTTAGTAAATTTTTGCATATAGTTTATTTTAAAATTAATAATTTAATTAGACTTAGAAACACATAAATTTAATTGAGTTTTATACCCAAATATCTACCAATTATCAATTAACTCTCCTTAATAATGGAATACTTTCTAACCTGTTACTTATTAATCTTATTTTCCTTTTTTTTTATTCTTTTCATTTATTTACACTTCGCGTATAAACCAGATATTTTAAATAATTTTCTTGGATTTGGTTCCATTTTCTTTGTTTTTATTAACATATCTATGCTATTGTTATTAATGAATCAGGATCCAGCGCTTCATTCATTTTTTATACCTTTTTGGTTATTTATCTTAGGGATTCCATTATTAACAGTAGGCATCTTAATTATTATCTGTACTTGTGTATTTTATTTAGGTAAACAAGTGTTTAAAAAAGATATTTCAACGTTAAAAAAGAAATTAATTGAAAAAAGTGTAAGTTGGAGTAAAGCTAAAAAAGATATCCTTCGAAAGTTGAACCATGTTTTAATCTTTATTTGTTTTCTTATTGTATGGTATATTGGATTGTCCCTTGTTAACTTGTATACTGGAACTTCAGTAGGGATGATTCCTGAAAATAATAATATGTTTTTATTATATTCAACAGTTATTTCTGATCCAAATTCAATTACGGATGTTCTCTTGTCATTAGGGTGGTTTTATTATCTTCTATTTTTTATTTTTTATATATTATGTTTATTTATGCTTGCCAATGAGTTTACAAGAAAATCTCGCTTTCTTTCTTTCCCTTTTAATTTGTTTTCCAAAGTATATCTTTCAAAAGAGGAACAAGAAAAATATGGGACATATCTTTATTTTGCGATTGGTCAGATGTTTGCTGCCTTTATTTGTCCCCCAATGGTATATATTGCCATTTTAGGTATAAGCTCTATTAGTGATTTGATGACAAGTCAAATTGGTATAAGATTAGGAAAAAAACACATTGCTTGGAACCAAGTTAAGACTTGGGAGGGAACTATAGCAGGAATGATAACCACTTTTGTTATGAGCTTTTTCTTTGTAGGTCTATTTTGGTCTATAATTTTTAGTATTATTTTTTTTGAGATAGATATGTTAACAAATAAACCTATCAACGTTTCAGATAATCTCCTAATCCCAATTAGTTTGAGTTTGTTATATTTATTTATTAGATATTATTTCAATTTTGATTATTTCTCTATAATATTACAATGGATTTAGAAATTAGTAATCCTTTCTTAACGCAGTAAAAATTTTTAAATCATTCAGCTTTAAAGGTTAACAATATGTATTTTTTACCTACAAGCATAATACTCATTGGTTATTTTATTTTGACCTTCGTTTACGTTTTAAAAAAAAGAAAGGTAAAGATTGAAAATCATTTATTTATCAATGAACTATTAATTGCTCTATTATTTTTATTAGCAGGAATTTTATATCCTTTTATATATGGTTTTCATTCACCAAACTTGAGTCAAAATTCATTAAATTATTTATGGTTGATTACATCCATTTTTTCTTTGGTTGGAATAGCTGTTTGGGCTCTTATATTAATATATAATACTGTTATTTCAAAGAAGAATCCTGAAATTATGGCTGAAAGGGATTATAGTAAATTTTGTAAAGAGTTTAATAAAAATTGGGTGGATGACTTAAAATCTGAACTCGGTCGTAAATTTTTGCACCTCTTTACATGTTTTGTGATTTTTTTCTTTTGGACATTAGGTACCATCCTTAATGATTTAGGAGTCTTATCTCAATGGGGATTAGATAATTATAGTTTCTCTTACTGGTTGATAATCACTGTAGGATTTGGTTTTGTTATAATGTTCCAGGTTGCTGATTTAGCACGATTAACCAAATTCTATATGCTTCCAAAATGGGCTAAACATTGGTATCAAGATATGAAACAAAGTGAACTTTACACATTTATAGCGTCTACACCTTTAGTTCTAGCTTTTATTCCTTTTATTTTCGCACCTTTTCCAATACTTGCCTCGGTTGCCTTAATAACTACTGGAGCAGATGCTGTAGCGTGTCTAATAGGTAAAAAATATGGGAAACATAACCTTAGAACAAATTCTAAAAAAACTGTCGAAGGTTTTATTGCTGGTGGCCTAACAACTTTTATAATAGTCTTTTTAATTTCAATAATATATAGTCCTTGGTTACCAGTTAACAATGAAAAAATATTTTTTATGAGTCTGATTGCTACTATTTTGTTTTTATTAGTTGATGCATTTGCAAAGAATATTTCTGATAATATTTTAAATCCTATGTTGACTGGTTTTGGAATGTGGTTGATTTTTTTAATTTAAATTTATTACATGCGGAAAATTACTAATAAAAAGATAATAAATATTACCCTCCAAAATAAATATAGATAAAAACAATCTGATCTTCATCCTTAAGTTTAGTTTCTAAAAAATTATCATCTCGATAACTCCTTCCATTAATAATGATAGAAAGAAGTTTGTTAAATTTTCCCTTTTCTCCACTTTCCCAGATCAGGTCAATAAAATTAGTACCATACTTTTGCCCAAAAAAATCTATCAATTCATCTAAAGTCAATTCTTTCTCGAATTCAAGTGTTTCAAACAGATTTTTGGTCACTTCATTAAAAGGTGGAGAAAATTCGAGATTTAACTTCATTTTCAAAGATAAACACTTCTTTTTATATTTCCTATAAATTTAATATGATCTAATAATTAAAAATTTAATTATAATAAAAAATAAAAAGTTTAGATAAGAATTTTAATATTCAAATTGGATTTAATCGTCTTCTTTTACTTCTTCAATTGCTTCCTTAACCCCTTTCTTCGTGATTTTACCTAAACCTTTCTTTAATTTCTTTCCAAATTTACTTTTTTTCTTTTTCTTCTCATCGTCACCCATTATACTTCAACTTATAGTTTGTTTATTGGTTTATATTCTGTAGAATTTTTCTTTAAAATAAATTCTGGTAAATAAATAGTATATTATTATATTAACATAATGTAAATTCGGGTTTTATAAATGTTTTGAAAATTTAAAATAATCTTCATTTAGAAAAAACTGATTTAAGTGAATTAAAAATTTAATAAACTCAATAATATTTTATTAAAATTTTAACAAATATATTCTAATATTGTAAATAGTAAATATCCCTATCAATAAATATTGAAATAATCTTTTCATATTGTTCAAAAATGGCTAAAGTCTTTTTTATTTCAAAAAGTAATGTTCGAGATGCTTGGTTGTCTGCTGTAGGTCAAGTATTATATAATGGTGACGATATTAAAACTGAATATGATAAACCAGAAGATCCTCCTTCTAAGGATGCGACAGTTTTAATAGAGATTACAAAACCATTTAGCAGTCCTATAATACGGAAGGATAAGATACTGAAAATTAAATCTAAGCATGGCAATTCTTATGAAATCTATGGTTGTATGGCAGATATATATTTGATAGGGGCTGTTCAGAGCGGTTATATTGAAGAAATTTTGAATGGGATAAATGACCATTTCCTATATGAGTCTGGAGTAAGTTTTCCATATTCTTATCATGATAGAATTTTCAATTATGCTCCCTTCGCGCTCGAGGATACTATTCATAAATATTATGATATGGAATTTGTGGATGTTGAATTTACCAAAAAGCATCAGAAGTTAATTAAAGCAGAAAAGATAAAATCTACAGAAGATAAGGTTGTGTGGAAACTAAAGGATGGCGTGGAATTTGAATTAGACAAAAATATTTCAGAAAAAATGGGAATAGAAAAAATACCAATAGGTATTCTCGATTTTCCAAGAATCAACCAAATTGAATATATAATACAGAAATTAAGAGAAAAACCATATAGCCGTCGAGCACAAGCAATAACATGGAGGCCACTAGTAGACCCCTATCATGTAGATCCTCCCTGCCTACAACGAATTTATATGCGTATAAAAGATGGGAAGTTAATAATGCAGACAACATGGAGAAGTAGAGATTTATTCAGAGCTTGGGAAGCTAATGTAAATGGGATGATTAGAATTCAGAAATATGTTGCTGAACAATTAGGGGTGGGAATTGGTCATTATCTGGATTTTAGTAATTCTCTTCATATTTATGGAAATACAATCTCTGAGGTAAAAGATATGCTAGATCGTATGAAAAGCAAGGGCGAGGAATTTCCTCCAGAAATAGAGGACCTGTTAGAATAGAATATACAAATTTCTTAAAATATTTTAGGAAATATATTTTTAGTATTTTCTTCGATTTGTAATTCTAATTCTTTAGAATCTATTTTTTTTAACTTAGAGATAGTAGTTAAAACATCTCTAATCATTGCTGGAGTACCAATTTTTCCAGAATATTTAACGGGTCCATCACTTTCAAGTAATAAAAATTCTTTTTCAACTTTTAAAACTGTCTTCTTTACTGCTGGGGAATAACTTATTGCTGGAGTAATTGAGAAATAATAACCTCTATCTATTCCAACATTTAAATAATGTTCAGGACCAGAATACCAATGAATATTAACATTAGGTATTTTATATGATGGAAGCATCTCAAAAACGATTTTCTCTGCGCCTTTAGTATGTAAATTAACAGGTAATTTTAATTCTTGTGCTAACGAAAGCATATTTTCAAATATTTTTTTTTGAAGTGGATATAACTCATTTTCTTTAACAAAATGATGATCCAAACCGATCTCTCCTATGGCACAAATTTTTTCTTTATTCTTTCTAATTATAGCAACTACAGAATCCAATTGTCCATCCACATCTCTATTCATTTTCACTTCTTCAGGATGGATACCTAATGCAGGATAAATAATATCATAATTATTAGAAATTTCTAAAATCCTTTCTAGACTAAGTACACTCATCCCAACAGAGATTATCTTTTGAACGCTTACACTTTTTGCTTCCTTAATAATTTCATCGATAACTAAATAAAGATTAGCATGACAATGGATATCAATTAACATTTTCTAAATCCTCAAAAAATCATATGAATTATTAAAAAAGTAGGAATTCTACATATTATTTACTTGTTCTCGAACCAGAGCGATTTTTTTTACCAATTCAAACTTTCTTCTCCGATTATAATCAGCTGAATCTAAATGATTCTGTAAAGATTCTAATTCCTTTAATAATAGATTTTTTAGATCTTCCTTAGTAAAGTGTCCTATATGTTTTGGGATGGGTTCAATTTTTGCTGCTCTTTTTAACCTTAAATCTGATATAGCTTTTGCCATTTGCGCTTGAAAACCTTTTGCTTGTGTAGGATCTATATTTTCCAATGTATCAAATGAATCCTTCAAACCATCGATGAAAGCTTCCAAATCTTCAATATCTACTTTATCTTTTCCCATATAAAATCTTAGAAAATCATTTATTATAGAAATATAAGTTCTAGAAAGAAATTAAATATTTATTATTGATTATTTATCTTTAATATCGTGTATATGTTTATGAAATCATTATTTTAGATATTATAAAAACCGCCAATTGCTAAAAAATTAAAAAAAAAAAAGTATTAAAATTATATGTTTAAATTTCTTCTGATGATTCACTCTATCGAATGGTTTTTAAAGCTGATAGTTTTTTCTTGAAACCAGTTCTTCTTTTTTCTTTTGAGGTCTCTTTTGGTTGTTCCTCTTTTACTTTCCCATCTTCTGTTCCAGATTTGCCAAGTTGACCCTTCAAGTCTTCTGCTAATACACCTAATTTATTTGCTGTAGCAGTAATTTCCTCCATTGAAGCTGTTTGTTGTTCTGAAGAGGCACTAATGCCTTCAAGTGCTCTTGCATTATCCTC